>NZ_LDNX01000001.1:0-8344 GCF_001027955.1 Kocuria sp. SM24M-10
CGCGCTGACGGGCGGTCTCGCTCAGCAGCAGGCCGACGAAGAAGCCCACGAAGATCCCCACGACCGGGATCACGAACAGCCCCACCACGGCGCCCGCCGCCGCGTACAGCAGGGAGCGGTTGGGGATCTGCCGCTGCTTGAGCCGGGCGCCGGTGAGCACCGCGCTCGCGGCCATCCCGATGACCGCCAGCACGGAGCCGACGACCAGCACCGTCCACCCCTCCACCGCCTGCACCGTGAGCGCCCAGACCAGTAGCCCCACGACGATGAGGATCGAGCCCGGCAGGACCGGGACGATGACGCCGAGGCATCCGACGACGAGCAGGACGGCGGTGATGAGGGTGGCGATGATCTCGGCGGTCACGCCCTCATCGTAGGCGGTCGCGGCCGGCTGTCCCCCCAAGAGGCCGCAGACCTGCCCCCACCGTCGCTCCTACCCTGGGACGGATGTCCACCACCGTCCTGCAGCCGGCACGCCCGGACGCCGAGCAGCCCGAGGAGCGCCCCGCGCGCAGCTCCTCGTGGTTCCTGCTGGCCTCGGTGCTGCTGCTGCTGATCGGCACGGGAGGACTGATCCACGCCAACACCTCCGACCGCGGCCCGGACCCCGCCGGGACCGGCGGGCCGAGCCGCACCGCTCCCGTGCCCGAGCCGTGGGGCGAGGACGTCCTGGCCGCCGCCGAGTTCTCGGGGCTGCCGCCGCAGATCGTCGCCGCCCAGCTCGACGTCGAGAGCCGCTGGGACCCCCGGGCCGTGAGCCCGGCCGGTGCCCAGGGCCTCGCCCAGTTCATGCCGAGGACGTGGGCGCGGTACGGGCGGGGGGACCCCTTCGACCCGCGCGACGCCATCCGCGCCCAGGGCCGGTACCTGAAGGACCTCCGGCGGATGGTCGGCGGCCTCGAGCCGGCCACGGCCGAGGAGGAGATCGACCTGGTGCTGGCGGCCTACAACGCCGGGCCCACCGCGGTGCTGCGGCACGGGGGGATCCCCCCGTTCGCGGAGACCCGGGGCTACGTGACACGCATCCGCGAGCTGGCGGGCACCACCTACGCCGGGGTGTGCGCCTGCGGCTGAGGCCCCGCGCCGGCCCGCCCGGGCTCCTCCGCCCGGCCTCGCCGCCCGCGTCCTCCACTCGACGCGCCCGCCCGTCCCGCCCGGTCCCGCGGGCCGGTGCGCTCAGCCGGGCCCCCCGCCGGCGCGGCGCCGTTCGCGGGCCAGGCCGGTCAGGGCGCGGCGGGCCGCGTGGTAGCCGGCCATCCCGTGCACCCCGCCGCCGGGCGGGGTCGAGGAGGAGCACAGGAAGACCCCGGGCACGCCGGTGGCGTAGGGGTCGGCCCGGACGACGGGCCGGAAGACCTGCTGCAGCCCGTCCAGGGCGCCCCCTCCGATGTCGCCGCCCACCAGGTTGGCGTTCCACGCCTGCAGCCCGGACGGCGGGGTGTCGACCCGGGCCAGGACCCGGTCGCGCACGCCGGGGGCGAAGCGCTCCAGCTGCTCGAGCACCCGCTCCCCGGCCCGGGGGTCGTCGCAGCCGTGCGGGACGTGGGCGTAGGCCCACAGCACCTGCTGCCCGGCCGGTGCCCGGGACGGGTCCGCGGCCCCCTGCTGGGCCACCAGGACGAACGGCCGCTCGGGGAGCCGTCCCGCGCGGGCCTGGGACTCCGCGGCCCCGATCTGCGCGAGCGTCCCGCCCACGTGCACGGTCCCGGCCCGGGCCACCCGCGGGTCGCGCCAGGGCACGGGGCCGTCCAGCAGGAGGTCGACCTTGTAGCAGGCCGTCCCGTAGCGCCAGCGGGACAGCGCCCGGCGGTACCGGGGCGGCAGCTCGAGCCCGCCCAGGCCCAGCACCTGCCGGGGCGTGAGGTCCAGCAGGACCAGCTCGGCCGGGCGCACCTGGGCGAGGTCGGTCACCGGGCGGTCCAGCAGCACGCGGCCCCCGTGCTCCCGGAGGTCGGCCACGAGCGCGTCGGCGATCGCCTGGGACCCGCCCCGGGCCACGGGCCAGCCCGTGGCGTGGGCGGCGGCGCCGAACAGCGTGCCGAACGCCGAGGTCAGCACGTGGCGCGGGGGCAGCACGGCGTGCGCCGCGGATCCGGCGAACAGGCCCCGGGCCTGCTCGGTGCGGAACAGCGCCCGCGCCGTGGCCGCGGCCGGCCACGGCGCCCGGAGCCCGAAGGACGCCAGGGCCGCCGGGTGCTCGGGCACCCGCACGAGCGGGCCCAGGGCGGACTCCACCGTCTGCTCCCAGCGCCCGACCACGCCCCGGTGCAGCGCCGACCAGGCCCGGCCGTCCGGACCGAGCTCCGCGGCGGTGCGCTCGAGGGAGCGGTGCAGCAGCCCGGGCGGGCCGTCGTCGAGGGGATGGGCCGCGACCACCGGCGGGTGCAGCCACTCCAGCCCGTGGCGGTGCAGGCCCAGCCGTGAGAACAGCGGGCTGGCCACCCCGAAGGGGTGCACCGCGGAGCCGAGGTCCACCACCGTGCCCGGGCCGAGCACCGCGGCGGAGCGCGCCGCCCCGCCGGGTGTGCCGGCCGCCTCGTGCACCGTGACGTCGAGCCCGGCCCGGGCCAGGACCACGGCCGCGGCCAGCCCGTTGGGCCCCGCGCCGACGACCGCGGCCGTTCCCTCCACCGGCCGGCCTACCCGGTCAGGGCGCTGCGCATGGTCCGCAGGGCCACGGACAGGGACGCGAGCTCGGTGGCGGGCTCGCCCGTGCTCTCGGCCTCGATCTCCCCGAGCACCTGGCGCAGCCGCACCAGGCGGGACTCGTTGGCCTCCTCCCAGGCGTCGACCTTCTCGCGGGCGGTCCGCCCCGGCGCCCGCAGCGCCTGGTCGGCCAGCGCCACGAGCGTGGCGTAGACGTCCTCCCGCATGGACATCCGCGCGAGGTTCTCCCAGCGGGTGGTCTGCGGCAGGTCCGTGATGCGGTTGAGCAGGCTCTCGATCCGGTACCGGTCGTAGAGCCGGAAGTAGACCTTGGCGATGGTCTTGATCTGCTCCTCGTCGAGGGCGCCGTCCTCGGTCACGGCCTCGCCCGAGGCGTGGGCGAGGCGGGCGACGTCGAGCAGCGCGAACGCGTCCAGCAGCTGCGACCACTCGGTGGCCAGCGGGCCCGGCACGCCCTGCCGCGCGGCCGCCTCCGCGTGGGAGTCGACCCGCTGACGGGAGTCCTCCCCCAGCAGCCGGTCCTCGAGGAAGCGGATGTCCACCGTGGGCTTGTACCGCTCGATGACCTCGGCGACCGGGTTGGCGGTCTCCTGCCGGTGGATGAGCCAGCGCACCACGCGGTCCAGCAGCCGGCGCATGTCCAGGAACATCCGGTCCCACACCTCCGTGGGCACGTCGGCGGGCAGCTCCTGGTGCTGGTGGGCGTAGCGCTCGATCTCGTAGATCTGCACCGCCGCCACGAACGCGCGGGCGACCTCCACGGGCTCGCACCCGGTCTCCTCCATGACCCGGTAGACGAAGGCGATCCCGCCGTAGTTGATCATCTGGTTGGCGACCATCGTGCCGATGATCTCCGCCCGCAGGGGGTGGGTGCCGACGAGCTCGCCGAAGCGCCGGGTGATCTGCTCCGGGAAGTACTTCTCCAGCACCTCCCCGAACCAGGGGTCCTCGGCCAGGCCGCCCTCGACGAGGGCCTCGGAGAGCTGGATCTTGGCGTAGGCCGCGAGCACGGACAGCTCCGGGGAGGTGAGGCCGTGCCCGGTGCGGGCGCGTTCGCGCAGCTGCTCGTCGGTGGGCAGGAACTCGATCGCCCGGTCGAGGTCGGCCGTGTCCTCGAGCCAGTGCATGAACCGGATGTAGGCCTCGTTGAGGTCCCGCACGCGGGCCCGCTCGGTGGTGAGCAGCACGTTCTGGGCCACGTTGGTCTCGAGCACGAGACCCGCCACCTCGTCCGTCATGGCCTCGATGAACCCGGCCCGCTCCTCGGCGGTCAGCTCTCCGGCCACGACCATCCGGTCCACCAGGATCTTGATGTTGACCTCGCGGTCGGAGGACTCCACGCCGCCGGAGTTGTCGATCGCGTCCGTGTTCAGCAGCACGCCGCCGAGGGCGGCCTCCACGCGCCCGAGCTGGGTGCAGCCGAGGTTGCCGCCCTCGCCCACCACCTTGACCCGCAGGTCCGCGCCGTCGACCCGGATCGCGTCGTTCGCCTTGTCCCCCACGTCCGTGTGGGACTCCCGCGCCGACTTCACGTAGGTGCCGATGCCGCCGTTGTAGAGCAGGTCCGCCGGGGCGGTGAGGATCGCGCGGATCAGCTCGATCGGGGACAGCTCCACGACCCCGTCCGGCAGGCCCAGGGCCTCGCGGACCTGCGGGGAGACCGGCACGGACTTCACCGTGCGCGAGTACACCCCGCCGCCCGCGGAGATCTTCTCCCGGTCGTAGTCCTGCCACGAGGAGCGGGGCCGGCCGAAGAGCCGCTCGCGCTCGGCGTAGGAGACGGCCGGGTCCGGGTCCGGGTCCAGGAAGATGTCCCGGTGGTCGAACGCGGCGACCAGGCGGATGTGCTCGGAGAGCAGCATGCCGTTGCCGAACACGTCCCCGGACATGTCGCCCACGCCCACCACGGTGAAGTCCTCCGTCTGGGTGTCCACGCCCAGCTCGAAGAAGTGCCGCTTCACGGACTCCCACGCCCCACGGGCGGTGATGCCCATGGCCTTGTGGTCGTAGCCCACCGACCCGCCGGAGGCGAAGGCGTCGCCGAGCCAGAACCCGTACTCCGCGGAGATCGCGTTGGCGGTGTCGGAGAAGGACGCCGTGCCCTTGTCCGCGGCCACCACCAGGTAGGAGTCCTGGCCGTCGCGGCGCACCACGTGCTCCGGGTGCACCACGACGTCGTGGCCGGCCTCGTCCCGCACCAGGTTGTCGGTGATGTCCAGCAGGGAGGCGATGAACATCTTGTACGCCTCGCGGCCCTCGCGCACCCAGGCGTCGCGGTCCACGGCGGGGTCCGGCAGCTGCTTGGGGTAGAACCCGCCCTTGGCCCCGTTGGGCACGATCACCGAGTTCTTCACCATCTGCGCCTTGACCAGGCCCAGCACCTCGGTGCGGAAGTCCTCGCGGCGGTCCGACCAGCGCAGCCCGCCGCGGGCCACCGGACCGAAGCGCAGGTGCGTGCCCTCGACCCGCGGGGACCACACCCAGATCTCGAACATGGGGTGCGGCCGCGGGGCGGCGCTGATCCGCCCGGGGTTGAGCTTGAAGGCCATGGTGGGCCGGTGCCGGTACACGTTGGTGCGCACGGTGGCGGCCATGATCTCGGTCAGCGCCCGCAGCAGCTTGTCCGCGTCGAGGGTGGGGACCTCGTCGAGGGCCTCCATCAGCCGGGACTGCGCGGCGTCGCGCTGGGAGCCGCGCACGGCGTCGTCGAGCGCGGGGTTGAAGCTCGCCTCGAAGAACTCGACCAGCCCGCGGGTGACCGCGGGGAAGGCCAGGAGCGTGTCCGCGATGTAGTCGAACGAGTTGGGGTGCCCGAGCTGCAGGAGGTACCGGACGTAGGAGCGCAGCACAGCCACCGTCCGCCACGTCAGCCGCTCGGTGAGGACCAGCCGGTTCAGGGAGTCGGACTCCGAGCGGTTGGACAGCACCGCGCACAGGGTGTCCTCGATGAGGTCCTCGGTCTGGGCGTCCTCCGGGCCGATGGCGTCCACGCCCTCGGGCAGGCGCACGCCGAAGTCGTAGAGCTGGAAGTGGCGCCCGTCGGCGGGGGTGACCTCGTAGGGCTTCTGGTCCAGGATCGTGAGGCCCAGGTTCTGCAGCATGGGCAGCAGCGCGGTGAGGGACAGGGACCGGGTGAGGTAGATGTTCAGCCGCACGCCCCCGGGGTCGTCGACCACGCGCACCTCCGCGGGCAGGTCCGGGTCGCGGCCCCAGAGCTCCTCGCAGCGCTGGAGGTCCTCGACGGCCTCCTCGATCTCGTAGTCCGCCCGGTAGGCGTCCGGGAACGCCTCCGCCCAGTTCTCGGCGTGCGTGCGGGCCACGTCCTCGGGGAACTCGCGGTGGATCGCCCGCACCAGCGCCTCGGACCAGGACCGCACGGCCGCGCGCAGCCGCGCCTCGAGGCCCGCCCGGTCGAAGGACTGCACCTGCCCGGTGTACGGCAGGCGGATGCGGAAGAACAGCCGGGCCAGCGTGGAGGCGGACAGCCGGGCGTCGAAGTCGATGGACTCGGCGTCGAAGGTCCGCCGCAGCTCCGCCTCGATCCGCCCGCGCACCGACGTGTTGTACCGGTCCCGGGGCAGGAAGAGGACCGCGGACATGAACCGGCCGAAGTGGTCCTGGCGCAGGAACAGCCGGGTCTGGCGCCGCTCGTCCAGGCCCATGACGCCGCGCATGATCTCGTAGAGCTCCTCCGCGGTCATGTGGAAGAGCTCGTCCCGCGGGTAGTCCTCGATGTTGCCCATGAGGTCCCGGGCGGAGTGGGAGTCCTCGAGGAAGCCGAAGCGCTCGGCGACCTCCGCCAGCTTCTCCTTGAGCAGCGGCGTCTCCCGTGCCGGGGTGTTGTACGCCCGGCGGGTGAACAGCCCCAGCACCAGGTACTCCCCCACGATCCGGCCCTCGTCGTCGTACTTGGCGACGCCGACGTAGTCGAGGTACTCGCGGCGGTGGATGGACGAGCGGCGGTTGGCCTTCGTGACGAACAGGGTGCCGGCCTCGCGGGCGTGCTCCCGGCCCAGGCCGGTGAGCTGCTGGCGGTGGGGCTTGCCCTCGTGCTCCACGAGCAGGCCCAGTCCCGTCCCGGGCCGGCTGGCGAGGGCCAGGCCGTCGTCGGTCTCCTCGAGGTCGTACTCCTTGAAGCCCATGAGAATGAAGTTGCCGCCGATCAGCCAGCGCAGGAAGTCCTGTGAGGGGCCGACCATCGGGGGGTGGCCGCCCCCGGGCAGCTCCAGGGTGCGCAGCCGGTCCAGCTCCCCGGCGAGCCGCTCGACGCGCGCCTTGAGCTGCTCCTGGTCCTCGTCGACGCGCTGGACGTCGCGGAGCAGGGTGGACAGCCGGTCCACGAGCTGCTGGGCGGTCTCGTCGGAGATCGGGCGGGAGAGCTCCACGGAGATCCAGGACTCCACCACGTGCCGCGTCCCGCCGGAGGCCCGGAAGTTCGCCAGGCTCGGCAGCGCGGTGGTGTCACCGCTGGCGCTCGCGGAGAAGTCGGGGACCTGCTGGAGCTCGCGCAGCTCGTGGCTGTCCTCGTCGCGGGTCGCCACCAGCACGGGGTGGATGACCAGGCGGGCGCCGCCCCACTTGGCGGCGATCTCCGCGTTCACGGTGCTCACGAGGTAGGGCACGTCCTCGGTGACCACGAAGACCACCGAGCTCGAGTCCTCCTGGCGCACGCCCACGACGATCTCGCCCGGGGCGCGCACCCGGCCGACCTCCTGGTGGTGGTCGGCGCGCTCGCGCAGCTGCTCCTCGGTGCGCGCGAGCAGGTCCTCCTGCGGGACGTGGCGGTAGTACTCGTTGATCCACGCCCGCTCTCCGTCCCACTGCGGGGTCTGCGGGATCACCCGGAGCGTCTCCGTGCGGTCCTCGTCGGGGATCGTGTACTGGTCAGGGGCCACAGCCGCATCACGCCTTCGTCGCCGTGGGCGGCACGGGGCGCGGTCTGTGCGCCGCCGTCGCCGCCCCAGGGGTGGACGGCACCTCGTGGGACCGTCCCTGGTCCGTCCAGCTTATTGAACGAACACCGCCCTGTCAGGGGGCGGTGGGCTCGGGCACGTCGTCCCGCAGCCGGGCGTCGTCGAGGGCCTCGGTCCGCACCGGGACCACCTCGCAGTTGCGCACCCGGGGGTGGGTCTCGCCGTTGAGCACGGAGACCGTCAGACGGATCAGCGAGCCGTGGGCCACGACCAGGACGTTGCGCCCCGGGTGCGCGTCGCGGATCCGGCGCAGCGCGGCCGTGCCGCGGCGGGCCACCTCCTCCGCCGGCTCCCCCTCGGCCAGGATCGCGTCCCGGGCCTGCGCCTCGAGCCCGGCGAGGGTGGAGCCCTCCCACGGCCCGAAACCGCGCTCCACGAGCCCGGGGCAGGTCTCGCTCAGCTCGAGGCCGAGGACCCCGCCGATGATCTGCGCGGTCTCCACGGCGCGGCTGAGCGGCGAGGAGACCAGCACGTCCCAGCGGCTCGCCCCGGCGTGCAGCCGCCGGGCGACGGCGCGGGCCTCGTGCCGTCCGGTGTCGTTGAGCGGGACGTCCGTGGCGCCCTGCAGCCGCTCCTCCAGGTTCCAGTCGGTCTGGCCGTGGCGGATGAGCGCGATGCGTCCGGGAGTGTTCACGCCCTCCACTGTGGGCGACGGCCCGCCGCGGGGCAAGCCCGGGCCCCGGCCCGCCGCGGACGGCGGGCCG
>NZ_LDNX01000010.1:0-15608 GCF_001027955.1 Kocuria sp. SM24M-10
GCGGCCCTGGGCCGGCGCTCGGGCGCCCGCACCGCGCTGGCCGCGGCCGGTGCCGGCGCCGCGGCCTGGGGCTGGCTCACCGGCCGGTTCCTGATGCTGCGCATGGGCCCGGGCCCGCGGCCCGGGGACCCCGAGTTCCTGCCCGAGCTCAGCCGCATGGCCCGCACCAGCGCCGCGATCCCCGTGGCCGCCGTGCGGCACAAGCTGCGCGGCCGGTGGCGGCACCGGGGGACCGGCCCCTGGCCGGTCCCGGTGCGGGCGGTGCTCTTCGACCGGGACGGCACCCTCGTGCACGACGTGCCCTACAACGGCGACCCGGCGAAGGTGGAGCTCGTGCCCGGCGCGGAGGAGGCCGTGGCCGCCGTGCGCGCGGCCGGACTGGCCGTGGGCGTGGTCTCCAACCAGTCCGGCATCGGCCGTGGCCTGCTCACCCGCGCCCAGGTCGACGCCGTCAACGCCCGGGTGGCCGAGCTGCTCGGCCCGTTCGACGTCTGGCAGCTGTGCCCGCACGCCCCCGAGGACCGCTGCGCGTGCCGCAAGCCGAGCCCCGGCATGGTGCTCGCCGCCGCCGCGGAGCTGGGCGTGCAGCCCGCCGAGTGCGTGCTCATCGGGGACATCGGCGCCGACGTCGAGGCCGCCCAGGCCGCCGGGGCCCGCTCCGTGCTGGTGCCCACCCCCGTGACCCGCGAGGAGGAGGTCGCCGCCGCGCCCGCGGTGGCCGCCACCCTGACCGAGGCGGTCGCCTCCGTGCTCGGCGCCCCGACCGGCCGCCCGGCGGTGCCGGCCGGGGCCCGGGGCTGAGCGTGGGCCGCATCCTCGCCGTCCGCCTCGACTCGGACGGGGACGTCCTGCTGACCGGCCCCGCGGTCCGGGCCCTGGCCCGGACCGGGAGCCCGGTGGACCTGCTGGCCTCGCCCGCCGGGGCGGCCGCTGCGCGGCTGCTGCCGGACGTGGAGCACGTCCTCGTGCACGCCGCGCCCTGGTCGGGGTTCCGGCCCCCGCCGGTGGACCCGGAGGCCACCCTCGGCCTCGTCGGGGAGCTCGCCGCGCGGGACTACGACCTCGCCGTGATCTTCACGTCCTTCCACCAGAGCCCCCTGCCCATGGCCCTGCTGGCCCGCCTCGCCGGGATTCCCCGTGTGGTGGGCACCAGTGAGGACTACCCGGGGTCCCTGCTCGACGTCCGGCACCGCCGCGCCGACCCGCCCGGCGGCGGGCACGAGGTCGAGGCGGCCGTGGAGCTCGCCGTCGCGGCCGGCGCGCCGCCGGCCGCCGGGGACCAGCTGCGCCTGGCCGTGCGCCGCCCGCTGCCCCCGCTGCCCCCGGAGCTCGCGACCGCCGTCCCGGACGGGGGACACGTGGTGCTGCACCCGGGTGCCTCCGTCCCCTCCCGCGGGCTGACCCCCGAGCACGCCGGGTCCCTCGCGGCCGGGCTCGCGGCCGCGGGGCACACCGTGGTCCTCACGGGCGGGCCGGGGGAGCGCGAGCTCACCGCGGCGACCCGGGCGGCCGCGCTGCGCACGGTGCCCGAGGGCGCCGTGCTGGACCTCGCCGGCCGCACGGACCTGGCGGGCCTGGCCGCCGTGCTCGACGCCGCGGCCTGCGTCGTCGTCGGCAACACGGGCCCGGCCCACCTCGCCGCCGCCGTGGGCACCCCGGTGGTGTCCCTCTTCTCCCCGGTGGTCCCGCCCGAGCGGTGGGCGCCCTACGGGGTGCCGGTCGTGCTGCTCGGGGACCAGACCGCGGCCTGCCGCGGCTCCCGGGCCCGCGACTGCCCCGTCCCCGGGCACCCGTGCCTGTCCGAGGTCCCGCCCGCGGCCGTGCTGGCCGCCGTCGAGGACCTCGTGCGCCGCCCCGCGGGCGCCCCCGCCCCTGTTCCCGCACCGGAAGGAGGACCCCGATGCGCGTCCTGATCTGGCACGTCCACGGCTCGTGGACGACCTCGTTCGTCCACGGCCGCCACACCTGCCTGCTGCCCGTGGTCGAGGACCGCGGCCCCGACGGCCGGGGCCGCGCCCGCACCTGGGACTGGCCCGCCTCCGCCGTGGAGCTCGCCCCGGCCGAGCTGGCCGACGCGGACATCGACGTCGTGGTGCTCCAGCGCCCGCACGAGCTCGAGCTGCTCGAGCGCTGGACCGGGCGCCGGGCCGGGACCGACCTCCCGGCCGTGTACGTGGAGCACGACACCCCCCGCGGGCCCGCCGTGGCCACCCGCCACCCGCTCGCGGAGCGCTCCGACATCCCGGTGGTGCACGTGACGCACTTCAACCGGATGATGTGGGACAACGGGCAGGCGCCCACCGAGGTCGTGGAGCACGGCGTCCTCGACCCCGGCCCGCTCTACACCGGACGCACCGCGAGCCTCGCGGCCGTGGTCAACGAACCCGTCCGGCGCGGGCGGATCGCCGGCACCGACCTGTTGACCGCCCTGGCCCGGGAGCTGCCCGTGGACGTGTACGGGATGGGCATGGACCAGCTGGCCGAGCACGCGCCGCACATGGCCGGGCGGCTGCACGAGAACTATCCTCAGGAGAAGCTGCACGGGGCCCTCGGCGAGCACCGGGCCTACTTCCACCCCTACCGGTGGACGAGCCTGGGGCTGGCGCTGCTCGAGGCCATGACCATCGGCATGCCGGTGCTCGGGCTCTCGACCACCGAGGCGCCGCGCGCCGTGCCACCGGGCGCGGGGCTGCTCTCCAACGACCTGGAGGCCCTCGCCGCGCAGGCCCGGCACTGGCTGAACGACCCCGACGCGGCGGCCGCCGCGGGCACCGCCGCCCGCGGGCACGCCCTGAGACACTACGGCCTGGACCGCTTCCTGGCGGACTGGGACCGCATCCTGGAGAAGGTGACTGCATGAGAATCGCAATGGTGTCCGAGCACGCCAGCCCCCTGGCCGCCCTCGGCGGGGTCGACGCCGGGGGACAGAACGTCTACGTGGCCGCCCTCGCCACGGGCCTGGCGCGCCGCGGCCACGAGGTCGTCGTCTACACGCGGCGCGACGCCGTGCGGCTCCCCGACGTCGTGGAGCTCGCCCCCGGCGCGCGTGTGGTGCACGTCCCGGCCGGGCCCCCGAGCCCGCTGCCCAAGGACGACCTCGCCCCGTACATGGACGAGTTCGGCCGCTGGCTCGCCCGGGACTGGGCGCGCACCGGCGCCCCCGACCTCGTGCACGCGCACTTCTGGATGTCCGGGATCGCCGCCCGCCGCGCCGCCGAGGCCCTGCAGATCCCGGTGGTGCAGACCTTCCACGCCCTCGGCGCCGTCAAGCGCCGGCACCAGGGCGCGGCGGACACCAGCCCGGCCGGCCGGCTCGCGGCGGAGAACGAGATCATCGCCGCCGCTGACCTGCTCCTGGCCACCTGCCGCGACGAGCGTGCCGAGCTGCTCGCCCTGGGCGGGGACGACTCCCGGATCGACGTGGTGCCCTGCGGGGTGGACCTGGACGCCTTCGTCCCCGCCCCGCCGCCCACGGGCCGGCGCCGGCCCCGGATCGTGGCCCTCGGCCGGCTGGTGGAGCGCAAGGGCGTCGACGTCGTCGTGCGGGCGCTGGCCGAGCTGCCCGAGGCCGAGCTCGTCGTGGCGGGCGGCCCGGACCGCGCCGACCTCGACCGCGACCCCGAGGCCCTGCGGCTGCGCGCGCTGGCCCGCGAGCTCGGCGTGGACGGCCGCCTGGAGCTGCTCGGGCGCGTGGACCACGACGACGCCGCGGCCCTGCTGGCCGGCGCGGACGTCGTGGCCTGCACCCCCTGGTACGAGCCGTTCGGGATGGTCCCCCTCGAGGCGATGGCCTGCGCCCGCCCCGTGGTCGGCACCGCCGTGGGCGGGCTGCTCGACAGCGTGGAGGACGGCGTGACGGGCCTGCACGTGCCCCCGCGCGACGTCGCCGGCACCGCCGCCGCCCTGCGCGCCCTGCTGGAGGACCCCGAGCTGGCCGCCCGGATGGGCCGCGCCGGCCGCGAGCGCGTCGAGCGGATCTTCGGCTGGGAGCGGGTCGCGGAGGAGACGGAGCGCTCCTACGCCCGGGTGCTCGAGCGCCACCGGCGGGAGCACCCGCCCCTGCGCGACCGGACCGAGCTGTGGCTGGAGACCCACGCGCACGAGCTCGCCGTCGCGGCCCGCGAGGCCGCCCGGCACGCCGACGTGGTGCACCGCTGGGGGGCCCGTCTGGCGGGGCTGCTGACCGACGGCGGGCGCGTGCTCGCCGCCGGCAACGGCGGCAGCGCCGCGGAGGCCCAGCACTTCACCGCCGAGCTCGTGGGCCGCTTCGTCGACGAGCGCCGCCCGCTCTCGGCCCTGTGCCTGTCCGCCGAGACCTCCAGCCTCACCGCGATCGCCAACGACTACGGCGCGCAGGAGGTCTTCGCCCGGCAGGTGGGCGCCCACGGCCGGGCCGGGGACGTCCTGGTCGTGCTCTCCACCAGCGGGCGCAGCCCCAACGTGCTGGCCGCCGCCGAGCGGGCGCGCGAGCAGGGGATGCACGTCTGGGCGCTCACCGGCCCGGGCCCGAACCCGCTCACCGAGCGGGCCGACGAGGTCCTCACGGTGCCCGCCGCCAGCACCTCGGTGATCCAGGAGGTGCATCTGATGCTGCTGCACGCCGTGTGCGCGGCCGTCGACGCCCGGCTGGTCCCGGCCGCGGAGGAGCCCGCGAGCGGGCACGGGCGGACCGGGGAACTCGCGGCGCGCGACGCCGTGCGGGCGGGGGTCGCATGAGCGCGGCACGCATCGTGGTGGTCGGCGACGCCCTGCTGGACCGGGACGTGGCCGGAACCTCGACCCGGCTCAGCCCCGACGCCCCGGTCCCGGTGGTGGACGTGGACGCCGTCTTCGCCAGCCCGGGCGGGGCCGGCCTGGCCGCGCTGCTGTGCGCGGAGCCCCCGGCGGTCGGGGCCGTCCCGGCCCGGGTGACGGTGACGCTGCTGGCGCCGGTGGCCGAGGACGACGCCGGCCGGCAGCTGGCCGACGCGCTCGGGGAGGTCCGCCTGGAGCGGCTCGGCCACGAGGGCGGGACCCGCACCAAGACCCGGATCCGCAGCGCGGGCCAGACCCTCGTGCGCGTGGACGAGGGCGGACCCGGCACCCCGGTGGGTGTCACGACCGCGCAGGTGGCCGCCGTCCTGGCCGGGGCCGACGCCGTCCTGGTCTCCGACTACGGGGGAGGCGTCAGCACCGACCCCGCCGTGCGCGCGGCGCTGGAGGAGCACGCCCGGACCGGCGTGGTCGTCTGGGACCCGCACCCGCGCGGCGGCGCCCCGGTGCCGGGCTGCGCGCTCGTCACCCCCAACGCCGTCGAGGCCGCGGCCGCCCTCGACGCCCCGGGCACTCCCCGGGACCTCGCCGCCGGGCTGCGCCGGCACTGGGCCGCCCGCGCGGTGGCCGTCACGGCCGGGGCGGACGGGGCGTACCTGGCCACGGCCACGGGCGTGGAGCTCGTGCCGGCGGCGCCGGTGCAGAACACCGACCCCTGCGGTGCGGGGGACCGGTTCGCCTCCGCGGCGGCGCTGGCCCTGGGCGGCGGCGCCCACGTGACCGCGGCCGTGGAGACCGCCGTGGAGGCCGCGGGCCAGTGGGTCGCCGCCGGCGGCGCGGCCACCTACCGCACCCGCCGCGCCGCGGGGGTGCACGCCCGGCCGGCCCTGCACCCGGGTGCCGAGCGGCTGCCCCGGGAGGTCCAGGAGCTGCTGAGCGAGGTGCGCGGGCGCGGCGGGACCGTGGTCGCCACCGGCGGCTGCTTCGACGTGCTGCACGCCGGGCACATCGCCTCCCTGGACGCCGCGCGGCGCCTCGGCGACGCCCTCGTGGTGCTGCTGAACGCCGACGACTCCGTGCGCCGGCTCAAGGGGCCGGGCCGGCCCGTGGTCGGCGAGGCCGACCGCGCCCGGGTGCTGAGCGCGCTGCGCAGCGTCGACGCGGTCGTGCTCTTCGACGAGGACGACCCCCGCGCCGCCCTGAACCTGCTCCGCCCCGACGTGTGGGTCAAGGGCGGGGACTACACCCCCGAGCAGCTGCCCGAGGCCGCCGACGTGCGCGGCTGGGGCGGGCGGGTCACCGTGCTGCCCTACCTCTCGGGGCGCTCCACCACGGCCATCCTGCAGCGGGCCGGCCGTGAGGGCTGAGCCGGTCGCCGTCCAGGGCCTTCCCGCGCCCGGGCGGTGCACCGTGGACCCGGCCACCATCGGGGCCGGGGACGTGCTCGTGCTGCGGGCCTTGGGCCTCGGGGACTCGCTGACCGCCGTGGCCCCGCTGCGCGGCGTGCGCCGGATGCTGCCCGACCACCGCATCGTGCTCGCCGCGCCGGAGCCCCTGGGCTCCTGGCTGACCGAGCTCGGCGTGGTCGACGGAGTGCTGCCCCAGTCCGGGCTGGTGCCGCTGCCGCGGGTGCGCGGCGGGCACGTGGCCGTGAACCTGCACGGGCGCGGCCCGCGCAGCCACGAGCTGCTGCTGGCCTCCGGGCCCGAGCGGCTCGTCGGGTTCGCCGCCCCGGAGGCCGGGCACACCGGACCGGCCTGGCGGCGGGACGAGCACGAGGTGCACCGCTGGTGCCGGCTGGTGAGCGAGGCCGGCGGCCCGTGCGGCCCGGAGGACCTGCTCCTGCGACCCCACCGCCCCGCACCCGCCGGGGCCCCCGTGCTCATCCACCCGGGCGCCGCCTCCGGCTCCCGCCGCTGGCCCGCCCCGCGCTGGCGGGAGGTCGCCCGGGCGCTCGTCGCCGACGGCCACCGGGTCGTCGTCACCGGCTCCCCGGCCGAGTCCGCGCTCGCCGCCGCCGTGGTGGACGGCGTGGACGGCGCCGAGGACCGCTGCGGCACCCTGGACCTGGCCGGGCTGGCCGCGGCCGTCGGGGAGAGCGCCGCGGTGCTGAGCACGGACACCGGCGTGGCCCACGTGGCCACCGCCCTGGCCGTGCCCTCCGTCGTGCTGTTCGGCCCGACCCCGCCCGCGTGGTGGGGCCCGGCCGTGGACCCCGGGCTGCACACGGTCCTGTGGCACGGCGACCCGTCCGCGCCCGCCTGGGGCGACCCGCACGCGGCGGAGCTCGACGAGCGCCTCGCCGCCGTCACCCCGGACGAGGTCCTGGCCGCGGCCCGCTCCCAGCTCGCCGCCGCCCGCACCTGAGACCGGCCGGCGCCGCGGCCTGCGCCGACCCCACCACCCCTTGTCGATCCAGAGGAGCACCGTGAACCCCACGCCCGACGTGACCACCCGCCCGATCCGCCGCGCCGTCGTGACCGGCGGCGCCGGCTTCCTCGGCAGCCACCTGTGCACCGAGCTGCGCCGCCGGGAGGTCGAGGTGGTCTGCCTGGACAACTTCCTGACCGGCTCCGCGGCCAACATCGAGCACCTGGTGGGCGACCCGGGGTTCCGGCTCGTCCAGTGCGACGTCACCGACTACGTGCACGTGCCCTGCGACGTGGACCTGGTCCTGCACTTCGCCTCCCCGGCCTCCCCGATCGACTACCTCAAGCTGCCCATCCACACGCTCAAGGTCGGCTCCATCGGCACCCACCACGCCCTGGGCCTGGCCAAGGACAAGGGCGCGCGGTTCGTGCTCGCCTCCACCTCCGAGGTCTACGGCGACCCGCAGGTCCACCCCCAGCCCGAGAGCTACTGGGGCCACGTCAACCCGGTCGGCCCCCGCGGGGTGTACGACGAGGCCAAGCGCTTCGCCGAGGCCCTCACGGTCGCCTACCGCGCCGAGCACGGCGTGGACACCGGGATCGTGCGGATCTTCAACACCTTCGGCCCGCGGATGCGGCCCTTCGACGGCCGGGCCATCCCCACCTTCATCCGGCAGGCCCTCGCGGGGGAGCCGCTCACCGTCGCCGGCGACGGCGAGCAGACCCGCTCCGTCTGCTACGTGTCCGACCTGGTGCGGGGCATCCTCGCCCTGGCCGGGAGCGGGCACAGCGGACCGATGAACATCGGCAACCCGCACGAGCTGTCCGTGCTGCAGATCGCCCGCGACGTCATCGCCGCCACCGGGTCCTCCTCGGCCGTGGAGTTCGTCGACCGCCCGGTCGACGACCCCAAGGTGCGCCGCCCCGACACCGCGCTGGCCACGGAGGTCCTCGGCTGGGCCCCGGAGGTGCCCTGGAGCGAGGGCCTCGGGCGCACGGTCGAGTGGTTCCGGCAGAGCGCCGCCGCCCGCCCGGTCTCCGCCGCCCCGGGTCTCGGCTGAGGCGCGCCCGGCGCAGGTGCCGGGCCCGGGCCGGGCGCCGCGCTCAGCTGACGTAGCGGCGGGCGGCGCTGCTGCGCTGGGAGTCCTCCAGGACCAGGAAGCGCCGCTCCACCCGCTCCGGGAGCGGGCGCCGCTCGCGCAGCACCCACGGCGCCCCGCGCAGCGCGTCGAGCAGGGCCAGGGCCGTCACCCGGTCCCGCGGCGCGCCGCCGACCACGTCGCGGGTGCGGCGCAGCGCGGCCCGCAGCGGCCGGCGCAGCCAGATGAACCACAGCGTGTTGCGCAGCCCGTGCCGGCGGCGCAGGTGCGGGTCCCGGACCGTCGAGGCCTGGTGGTGGACCACCACGTCGGGCAGGTGCACGAGCTCCCAGCCGGCGGTCGCGAGGTCCGCGGCCAGCAGCTCCTCCTCCCCGCCGAGCCACAGCCGCTCGCTGAAGCCGCCGACCTCCTGGAAGGCCGTGCGGCGCACCACGGAGGCACCTGCGAGGAAGCTGCCCAGCGCCGGGCCCGGCAGCCAGTCGGGGCCCTGCACGGGGGAGTACAGCAGCTCCGCGTTGATCGCGTCCTCCCGGGCGCCGGGCTCCACCAGGATCCGGCCGGTGACCACGCCCAGGCGCGGATGGGCCGCCAGCGCGTCGGCGGCCCGGCGCAGGGACCCCGGCTCCCACCAGGTGTCGTCGTCGCAGAAGGCCACGAACGGGGTCCGCACCCGCTCCATGGCCACGTTGCGGCCCACCGCGCCGAGGTTCACCGGGCTCGCCACCAGCTCCGCCCAGGGGTGCTGCTCGCGGATCGCGTCGGCGGTCCCGTCCTGCGAGCCGTTGTCGACCACCACCACGTGCGGGCGCTCGGGCAGCTCGTGCAGCCGTGCCAGCGCCAGCAGCGCCTCGTCCCGGCGGTTGTAGGTGATCATCACCACCGCCACGCGCTCGTCGGGGTCGGGGCCGGTCGCGGGGGTGGGGGCGGTCTCGGTCACGGGCTGTCCTCCGGGGCGGTGGAATCGGTGGCGGTCGGGTCGGTGCGGTGCGGGTCGGTGGTGGCCGGGGCGTGCAGCAGCGCCAGCGCGGCCTCGGTGGCGGGGGAGGTGCGGCGGCGGGCCCGCAGGGCGGCCGGGACCCGGGGCAGGGCCCCCAGCACGCCGCGGCGCCCCGGGCGCCCGGCGCGCAGGGCGTCCCGCAGCTCCCGGCCCACGGCGCGCCAGGGCCGGCGCATCAGCGCGGTGAGCACGCGGCTGCGCACGAGCTCGGTCCGGCGGCGGTCGCTGGTCTCCCGGTGCGGGGAGGGGTGGTGGTGGGCCCGGATCTCCGGGACGTAGGCCAGCCGCCAGCCGGCGTCGAAGAGGTCCAGGGCCACGCGCTCCTCCTCGCCGGGGAAGCGCACGACGTCGTCGAAGCCGCCGACCTCCAGGAACGCCGAGCGGCGCACGATCGCCCCGCACCCCACGAAGCCGAGCAGCGCGGGGCCCGGGCACCCCGGGGGGATGCCCAGCGGGGACGCCGCCAGCACGGCGTTGAGGGGGTCGGGACGCTCCTCGGGTCCCACGGCGATCGACCCGGCGAGCAGGCCGAGCCGGGGATGGGCGTCGAACACGGCGGACGCGCGGGCGAGCGCGCCGGGGGCCCACCAGGAGTCGTCGTCGGCGAAGGCCACGTAGGGGGTGCGGGCCAGGCGCACGCCCACGGTGCGGGCCACCGCGCCGACGTTGCGCGGCAGGGGCACGACCTGCACGTGCGGGTGCGCCGCGCGCACCGCCTCGACGGAGCCGTCCGTGGAGGCGTTGTCGACGACGATCACGGGCCCCTCGTGCCGTCCCAGGTGCTCGACGAGCTCCTCCCGCCGGTTGCGGGTGGCCACGACCACGGTGACGCGGTGCTGGGGGTCCGGGGCGTCCATCGGTTCCTCTCCGCTCGGGCCCGCCGCGCCCGGCGTCCGGGGCGGCGGCGCGTCCGCGTCGGGCGGGCGCGCCATCCCATCGTAGGGGTACGTCCTGCCGGGTCCCCCGGTGCGGCGCGTGACAGAATCGGAAGCACGTCCGGCATCCCGGTTACCACTGCGAAATACGGCGCGTCCATACTGCGGGTACAGACCGCCACGATCCCGAAAGGCGTGTGATCGCCCGACATGCCCGACCTGTTCGACCACTACGCCGCCGACATGTCCGGCGCGGCGGCCTACGACGAGATGTTCACCGGGGACCAGCGGTCCCGGCCCGGCTACGAGCAGGTCGGCGGCGTGCTGGGCGAGCTGTCGCTCAGCGACGTCAACACGCGCGCCGACTCGATGGCCCGGTCCTTCCTCGACCGCGGCGTGACCTTCGACTTCGCCGGGGAGGAGCGGCCCTTCCCCCTGGACATCGTCCCGCGCGTGCTCACCGCCGAGGAGTGGGACGTCATCGAGCGGGGCGTGAAGCAGCGGGTCCGGGCGCTGGAGTGCTTCCTCGACGACGTCTACGGGGAGCAGCGGGTGGTCGCCGACGGCATCGTGCCGCGGGCGCTGATCACCTCCTCCGCGCACTTCCACCGCGCGGTGTGGGGCTTCCGGCCGCCGGGCGGGGTGCGGATCCACGTGGCGGGCATCGACGTGGTGCGCGACCAGCAGGGGGTGTTCCGGGTGCTCGAGGACAACGTGCGCGTGCCCTCCGGGGTCTCCTACGTGATCGAGAACCGGCGGGCCATGGCCAAGGGCCTGCCCGAGGCGTTCATGTCCCAGCCCATCCGTGCGGTGGAGGCCTATCCCCGGCACCTCTACCGGGCGCTGCGCGCCACCGCCCCCGAGGCGGCCGAGGACCCGGTGGTCGTGGTGCTCACCCCGGGCGTGTTCAACTCCGCCTACTTCGAGCACACCCTGCTGGCCGGGCTGATGGGCGTGGAGCTCGTGGAGGGCCGCGACCTCGTGGTGCGCGGGGACAAGGTCTACATGCGCACGACCGACGGCGAGCAGCGCGTGGACGTGATCTACAAGCGCATCGACGACGACTTCGTGGACCCCCTGCACTTCCGCTCCGACTCCGCGCTGGGCTGCTCCGGGCTGGTCAACGCGGCCCGGGCCGGCAACGTGACCATCGCCAACGCCATCGGCAACGGCGTGGCCGACGACAAGCTGACCTACTCCTACGTGCCCGAGCTGATCCGCTACTACCTCGACGAGGAGCCGGTGCTGCCCAACGTGGACACCTACCGGCTGGAGGAGGACGAGGCCCGCGCCTACGTCCTGGACCACCTGGACGAGCTCGTGGTCAAGCCCGTGGACGGCTCCGGCGGCAAGGGCCTGGTGATCGGCCCCCAGGCCACCGCGGCCGAGCTCGAGGAGCTGCGGGCCAAGGTGCTCGCCGACCCGCGCGGCTGGATCGCCCAGCCCGTGCTCCAGCTGTCCACCGTGCCGACGTTCGCGGACGGGGAGTTCAGCCCCCGCCACGTGGACCTGCGCCCCTTCGCGGTGAACAGCGGCGAGGACGTGTACGTGCTGCCCGGCGGGCTGACCCGCGTGGCGATGCAGAAGGGGTCGCTGATCGTGAACTCCTCCCAGGGCGGCGGCTCGAAGGACACCTGGGTGCTGGGCCAGCCCCAGACCCAGGACCTCGACCCGGGCCAGGCGCCGCCGCCGGACGTGGACTCCTCGGTGCACACCTGGCCGGTGTCCGCGTCCTGGCAGGACGAGGCGGACAGCGACCAGCAGCAGCAGCAGCAGCAGGGGCGGGCCGCCGCCCCCACGACCCGCCCCGAGAAGGAGTCCTCATGCTGAGCCGGATCGCCGAGTCCCTGTTCTGGATCGGGCGCTACGTCGAGCGCGCCGACGGCGTCGCCCGGATCCTGGACGTCCACCTCGAGCGCATCACCCAGTTGCCCGTGGGCGAGCAGGAGGCCGAGGTGCGGCGCATCATGGCGGTCATGGGCGTGGAACCCGCCGACGGGGGCTACAGCGTCCGGTCGATGATCCACGAGCTCGCCTGGAACAGGGACTGCCTGACCTCGATCTCGGGCTCCCTGCACGCGGCCCGGGAGAACGCCCGCCGTGCCCGGGAGACCGTCTCCTCGGCCATGTGGGAGTCGCTGAACTCCACCTACTACGGCCTGGGCCAGCACCGCCGGGACGTGGTCGGGACCTTCCGCGTCTGCCACTGGACCGTGGAGCGGATGGCGACCGTGCGCGGGCAGGTGCAGATGACCATGTCCCACGACGAGTCGTGGATGTTCCTGTCCCTCGGCGCCGCGATCGAGCGGGCGGACATGACCTCGCGACTGCTGTGGACCCGCTCCACGTCCACCTCGGGCATGTCCTGGGTGTCGATCCTGCACTGCGCCGGGGCCTACGAGGCGTTCCTGCGCACCCGCTACGGGACGTTCAGCGACGAGTCGGCCACGCAGTTCCTGCTGCTGGACCGGCTCTTCCCGCGCTCCATCCTGCACGCCCTCACCACGGCCGAGGAGATCCTCGTGAACCTGGAGCCGGGCATCCAGCGGGTCGGGTTCAAGGACGACGCCCGGCGGATCATCGGCGAGGCGCGCACGGCCCTGGAGTTCCACCACGCGGAGGACCTCATCGCGGTGCTGCCCGAGCACCTGAACAACGTCCAGGCCGCGTGCGCGAGGGCGTCGGAGTCCGTGGGCGCCAAGTACTTCTCGCACGCCCTCGAGGCGTCCTGGTTCGGAGGCATGCTGTGACCCGGCTCAAGATCGACCACGTCACCCGTTACGACTACAACGACAGCGTCTCGAAGTCCTACAACGAGGCCCGGATGACGCCCATCACCGACGACGAGCAGATCGTCCTGGAGGCGGAGCTGACACTGAGCCCGGGCATCGCCACGGTCAGCAACTACCGGGACTACTGGGGCACCCGGGTGGCCGCCTTCGACATCCAGGGCCGGCACCGCCACCTGGAGATCCGCTCCTCCGCCACCGTCGAGGTCAACCGCCGCCCCGGGGACGAGGCCGCCGACGGCCTCAGCTGGGAGGAGCTGGCCGTGCCCGAGGTGCTGGACGCGGTGTCCGACCACGTCCCGCAGACCCCGCTGACGCGGATCGGGCCCGAGCTGGAGCGGGTCGCCGAGGAGATCCGCAAGGAGTCCGCGGATCCGGCCGCCGCGGCAGCGGCGATCTTCGCGGGGATCGCCACGCACATGCAGTACGTCCCGGGCGTCACCGGGGTGCACACCGACGCGGAGGCCGCCTGGCGGGAGGCGAAGGGCGTCTGCCAGGACCTCGCGCACGTGGCCATCGGGATGATGCGGCACATCGGGATCCCCGCCCGCTACGTCTCCGGCTATCTGCACCCGGACTACGAGGCCGGCATCGGACGAACCGTGCCGGGGGAGTCCCACGCCTGGGTCGAGTGGTGGAACGACCGGTGGTACGCCTACGACCCGACCAACCACACCCGGCTGACCGACTTCCACGTCACGGTCGCCCGCGGCCGCGACTACACCGACGTCACCCCGCTCAAGGGCATGGTCACCGGCGGGGGCGGAACGTCGGGGTTGCAGGTGACGGTAGAGGTCACGCAGACCGCGTGAAGCGTCCGCGCGGTGCCGGGGGCTCATTCTGCGACGGTGACCTGCACGCCGGAGGGGAAGTGGAGAGCCGCCCAGGGGAAGACCACCTCCATCAGGAGGAGGACCGCACCAGCGATCAAGACGATCGACGTGAGGACCCGGACCCACAAGGGGCCGGGCAGATGGGCGAAGATCCAGGCATACATGGGCGTCAGCTCCTGCCTTCGACGGCGGCAACGGTGTCGGCGATGTCGGCGGGCGGGCCGGCGGCGACCGGGCGCCAGGATTCGAGGACGGCGTAGGCGATGATGCGCTCGGTGCTCCCGAAGCGCGGGTGGCAGCTGGTCAGGGTGAGCAGGGACTCCGTCGGCTGCGCACTCGGGGAATCGGGCACCGGAGCGAGAACCCTCGTCTCCGTCGGACGCACAATCTCGCTGTCGCGGAAGACGTACGTGTAATAGCCCTCGGCCGTGCGGACATGAATCCTGTCCCCGGGGAGCAGTGTGTGGATCAGGTCCAGCACCTTGCCGTTGGTCTGCCGGTGCCCGGCCACAGCGAAGTTGCCGACCTCGCCCGGCATGGCGGTGGACGTGTAGTGGCCCAGCCCCAGGGTGTCCAGCACGTCGTTGCCCGTGCCTTCTATGAGGGGCCGGGCGTAGTCCGCGCCGAACCTGGGCACGTAGACGATACCCAGGGGCTGCCCGTATGCCGGCGCCTCCGCGATCGGCACCCGGTCGCCATCGATCCCGGTGTTCGCTTCCGGTACCGGGCGGCCCGAGCTGTGAGTCGGAGCGCCGCTGCTGTCGTCGGAGTCCTCGGGGCCGGCGGCCACGTCCCCGGCAGGACTGCTCAGTTCCTGGGCGATCTGGGTCACTGCCTCTCGGTGGGCCGCATCCGCGTCGATGTTCGTCCACCACAGCTGCCCAACCACGAAGAGGACGAGCAGGACGCCGAAGGTGATCAGCAGCTCCCCGCATCCGCGCAGGAACCATCCACGTTGCGGCGTTCGTCCGGACTTCGGTGGACGGGGCGTATCCGCAGGAAGTTCCCGGATCTGCACCATGCTCTCCGCGCTCATCTTCGTCTCATACTCCTCGGCTGTGCTCCACGGCGGTGAACCATGGGTCGAACGGCCGAGGGGTGTCCCCGCAGACTGGCCCCGCGGAGACACCCCTCGCATCCACTCAGTGGTTTCAGGCCACCCGGCGGCGGAGCAGCGCGCCGACGCCCATCAGCAGCAGGCCCATGCCGGCGGCGGCGAGCACACCGGCGCTCACCCCGGTGTCCGCGAGCATCTCCTGCTCGCCGGCCACGACGGGAGCCTCATCGGCCGTCTCCACCACGGTGGTGTCCACGCTCACCGGCACGACCTCCCTGTCTACCTGAACCGGCGCTCCCGTCGGAGCCTCCACCACGGTGGTGTCCACGCTCACCGGCACGACCTCCCTGTCTACCTGAACCGGCGCCCCCGTCGGAGCCTCATCGTCGGGCTTGTCCTCGTCGGGCTTGTCCTCGTCGGGCTTGTCCTCGTCGGGCTTGTCCTCGTCGGGCTTGTCCTCGTCGCAGGGCTCCTCGTCGCGGTCCCTGCCGTCGCGGTCGTAGCCGTCGCGGTCGTAGCCGTCGCGGTCGTAGCCGTCGCGGTCGTAGCCGTCGCGGTCGTAGCCCTTGTGGTCGTAGCCCTCTCGGTCGTAGCCGTCTCGGTCGTAGCCGTCTCGGTCGTAGCCCTTGTGGTCGTAGCCCTCTCGGTCGTAGCCCTTGTGGTCGTAACCCTTGCGGTCATAACCGTCGCGGTCGTAACCGTCGCGGTCGTAACCCTTGCGGTCATAACCGTCGCGGTCGCCGCCGCGGTCCTTGTCCTCGTCGCGGTCGCCGCCGTGGTCCTTGTCCTCGCCGCGGTCGCCGCCGTGGTCCTTGTCCTCGCCGCGGTCGCCGCCG
>NZ_LDNX01000100.1:0-10359 GCF_001027955.1 Kocuria sp. SM24M-10
GGACCTCGACCCCTACCTTGCTGAACTCACTACGCGAGTCTCACTCCCCACCCGAAAGACGTAGAGCCCGATAAGTTCCTGCGGCGGGTTTGTCCACCAGCCCGGGTGGGCGGATGACGGTCCAGTCCGCGCTGCTGCCAGCCAGTATCTCCTCCATGCAACGCATATCGGTGTAGCTGGCGCCGTAGAGTCGGTGCAGCAACGGGAACAGGATCAGGCGTTGCCCCCAGGAGGCTTGTGTTCCTTGGGCGAGGGTGCCTGAGGAGATGGTGATGATCGGCTGGATCCCGGCCTGTTCCATGGCCTCGAGGAGGTTTTTCGTCCCCTGGGAGTACACCTTGGTGGGGGTCCGCTGGGTGCCGATGCCCACAGCGGAGATCACGGCGTCGACGCCCTCGACCAACGGTCCCAAGGTCGCAGGTTCCAGGACGTTTCCGGGAACGACGGTGAGCCTCTCGTCCCGCGCGGTGATCGCCTCCGGTCGGCGGGCCAGGGCCCGAACCTCGTAGCCGCGGCCGAGGGCCTGGGACACCACGTGTGAGCCAGTGTTGCCGGTGGCCCCGGCGACGGCGATCCTCATTGCGTCTTCCCCGAGGCTGCTGCTGGGGCCGCAGGTGCGGTCTCAGCAGTCGGGGGACCGACACGGGTGGACAGAGGCGTTTCCTTGATGAAGATCGCCAGAATCAGACCGGCCAGTGCGATAGGCACCCCGAGGAGGAACACCGGGGGGAGGGCTTGGGCGAAGCCGTTGACGATGGCTTCCTGGGCCTGGGGCGGCAGGGAGGCGAGCAGTTCGGGGGTCAGGGAGCTGATACCGGCCTCCCCCGCGGGCAGGGGGACGCCGGGCGGCAGCGAGGCCATCTGGTCATCGAGGCGAGCCACGAAAAGAGAACCAAACATCGAGATCCCGAAGGACGCCCCAATCTGCCGGAAGTAGTTGGTCGCGGAGGTGGCCGCGCCCATGTCACGACGGGCAACACTGTTCTGGACGATGACCAGCAGGTTCTGCATCAGGCATCCCACGCCGAGACCGACGACGAACATCGCGGCCGCGGTGAACACATACGCGGAGTCGGCACTGATCATCGACAGCATCACCAGCCCGACCGCCAGGATGACTGGTCCGGTCACGATGTAGACCTTGTACCGGCCAGTGCGCGAGATCAGCTGTCCGGTGCCGATGGTGGCCACCAGCACGCCTGCGGTCATCGGGATCATCATCAACCCGGAGGCGGTGGCGGAGGCGCCGTTGACCATCTGCAGGAAGGTGGGCAGATAGGAGATCGTGGCGAACATGGCGATGCCGACCGTGATCCCGATCAGGGTGGGCAGGGTGAAGTTGCGCTCACGGAACAGGGCCAGTGGCAGCACCGGCTCGGTGGCCCGTCGCTCCACCGCGATGAACGCGGCCACGATGACCACGGTGAGGCCGGCCAGGCCGCGGATGGTCGGGCTGTTCCAGGCGTAGGTGTTCCCGCCCCAGCTGGTGATCAGGATGAGCGTGGTGCTGGCGACGGCCAGCAGCAGCGTGCCGACGTAATCGAGGCGAGGACGCGCCCTGGCGGGCTTGGGCAGGTGCAGGGTGGGGATGATCACCGCCAGAGCCACTGCCCCGAGCGGGACGTTGATGTAGAACACCCACCGCCAGTCCCACACGTCGGTGATGAAACCGCCCAGCAGCGGGCCGCTGACGGAGGCCAGACCGAAGGACGCCCCGATCAGGCCCATGTACTTGCCCCGCTCCCGGGGCGAGACCAGGTCGGCGATGATGGCCTGAGCCCCGATCATCAGCCCGCCGCCGCCGATGCCCTGAATCGCCCGGTAGATGATCAGCTGCGTCATGTCCTGGGCAAGGCCGGACAAGACCGAGCCCAGGAGAAAGACGACGATGGCAAAGACGAAGATGCTCTTGCGCCCGAACAGATCTCCCAGCTTGCCGTAGATCGGCAGACCGATGGTGGCGGCAAGCATGTAGGCGGTGATCACCCAGGACAGGTGCTCAAGACCGTTGAGTTCCCCCACAATCGTGGGCAAGGCGGTGGCCACGATCGTCTGGTCCAAAGCGGCCAACAGGACGGCCAGCATCAGTCCCACGAAGACCAGCGTGAACTGCCGGCGGGTCAGCGCAGCCGTGGGGCCCTCCGGCGAGGTCTGAGAAACGTCGGTGGTCATAGGCTCGCTTTCACGTTGTCAGGCACCAGCGTGCCGGAGAGGACTGTGGGTTCCGATTAACGGTACGGCTTAGTACCGTTAAGAGCAATCCGCGAGGTCGTTCCTCACCGCTCTGAAGGCGCCTGCTGCGGTGCCGGCTCGGTGTGGGGCGGCATCTTCAGCAACGGCAGGACGATGCCGTCCAAGACGTGATTGAGAAAAGCGGCATCGATGGGCCGGCGCAGCACCACCAGTTGCTGGAAAGCCAGGGCCGGCAGGATTCCGCCCACGCGGGCGACGTCGGCGTGCCGGGGAATCTCCTCTCGTTCCACCGCCCGATCAACGATCTTCTCCAGGGTCTGTGCCCTCGGTTGGGCGATCTGGGACACGTAGAGCCCGTGCAGCTGGTCGTCGTCGGAAATGGCGGTGAGAAGCCGGACGAACAGCTGATCCCGCCGCTGGTTGGGATCGAACCACACCCGGGCCAAGGAGGCCAGATCGTTGCGCAGGGTGCCGGTGTCGGGCACCTCGGTATTCCATTCGAAGGCAGCCAGGGCGGCAGTGACCAGTTCGGCCTTGGAGGACCACCGGCGGTACAGGGTGGATTTGCTGGTCTTGGCCCGGGCGGCCACCGCGTCCATCGACAGGTGCTCGTAGCCGACCTCCACCAGCAGGTCCTGTGCCGCGTGCAGCAGTTCCTGTCCACGCCTGGTATCTCGAGGGCGGCCTCGAGATGAGGTGATGCGAGTGGTATTGCGTGATTGCGCCAAGGATTCCCTTTCCGGTGAAGGAGTACTCACGATAGGCGCGTATGTCTGGCTTATGGGCTGTCGGCGGGGCTCGGTTGAAATGCTGAGCTCTAGGCTGTCCCGAATATCTCCGGAACAGCCTCTTCGAGGAGGATGCGGTGGGTGATCTGGGTGAAGCATCGCTGCTCGGTGACAGGCAGGTGCTGGACGAGCTGCTCCAGGGCGGTGGTGGCCTCCTCGTAGAACTGCTCGGCCACCTCCTGCCCGCGGGTCGTCAGCGCGAGGCGCACTGCGCGACGATCCACGGGGGAAGGGTGCCTGGACAACAACCCCTGGCGCTCGACCCGATCGACGAGCCCACTGAGACTGGACTTCTCCAGGCGCAACATGGCGACCAACTCTGCCATGGCGCGGGGCTGGTCCTTGAGAACGCACAACAGCTGCGCCTGGGCTGGAGTGAGGTCGTGCTGGGCGCAGACCGTGGCATAGACGGACTGCACCAGAAAGGACAGCCGCACCAGGGCTGAGGCGGTGCCGAGGGGGTCCGTCACCGTGCTCCTTCCCGAGCGCTCTCTGCCGCTCCAAGCTTATCTTGCAAAAGGTGGCTATACGAACTAATTTAGTTCGTATAGCCAACTATTTTGGGGTGGTGGGGTGGGTGCTTGGGTAGCGGACTAGCCCGCAAGGTGACCGAAAGACCACCACAGCAGCTTCTCACCCGTACGGCTCGGCCCGCCCTCACATGAGCCGCCGATGGTTCGTTCCCTAAATGGAGGTGGATCACGTGCTGGAGACGACTTCTGTACGAGCACATCGAAATTACCCCGACTGCACTGGAGGGCGAGCACCCCACCAAGAGACAAGGGTTCATGCCCGTTCCTTGGCTTCCACGTCCTCCAAGGAGATTTCCATGACCATTGCCCTTTAGGGCTACAAATCCTTCTGGCTCTGTTGTTCGGATTCAGTGGAGGCGCCAAGGCCTTTTGGCCTGAAACCGCCTTACGTCAGGTGCATCTGCCGCCCACAAGAGGCCGCGTGCTCGGGATCCTGGAGGTCCTCGGGGCGATGGTCTTGATCTTGACTGGTCTGCCGGACACCCCCACTGTCCTCACCCTGGTGGCGGCGATCTGCTTCGCTGTCGTCTGGATCGGAGCGATCCTGTTCCACCACAAGGACCCCATCCCCTCGAGGCAACGGCATGCTATGAGCCGCACTACTTCTTGTCTGGCACTGACGACCCTACGGGTTAGTCCTTACCCGCTGGGATGAGCCAGACGATAGAGGCACCATCTTCCATCCCGCTATTTCAGGAGTTGTTCGCACATGTCTGTTCTTATCGTCATCGGCAGCACCCGGCCCGTGCGGGTCGGGCGGCAGATCGGGGAGACCTTGATCTCCACCCTGCAACAAGTCGAGGGCCTCGACGCCTCCCTGGTCGACCTCGCTGAGCTGAACCTGCCCTTCCTCGACGAGCCGCTGATGGCTGCCACCGGCCACTACGCTCATGCGCACACTCGCAAGTGGGCGCAGAGCATTACGGCCGCTGACGGCGTCGTGTTCGTGGTGCCGCAGTACAACTTCGGTTATCCGGCCCCGGTCAAAAATGCCATCGACTACCTCTTCCATGAATGGAAGAACAAGCCCACCGCGGTCATCAGCTATGGCAGCCACGGTGGCAGGCAAAGCTACGACCAGCTCGTGCAAGTCCTCCAGTTCGTCGGCACCGACCTGATCGAGCCAGGAGTTCACATCACCCTCCCACGGGACGCCTACGGGCCCGACGGGCGCCTGCAGGATACCGGGGCCGCCCTGGCGCCCTATCTTCACCAGGTTCGAGCGCTGGGCTCAGCCGTCCTCGAGCGGATGTCCAGCCCGTGCGAACGGCCGCAGATCTCGCTGGTGCCCCGGGCGGCGGACCAGTTGGGCGCTCAGTTCCTCGAAGCGTTCAACACCCACAACCCCGAGGCCCTGGCCGGGCTTTTCCACGAGCACGCCCAGTTCGTCGACGTCATGGGCCACACCTTCGAGGGCCGGGCGGGCATCGAGGCCGGGCATCACCACGTCTTTGCCGGACCGCTCGCGCGGGCCAGCCTCACCATGGAATCGCAGCGTTCCCACCGTCTCGGAGCCAGCACGGTGCTAGTAGAGGTCCGCTGGTCCAGTACCGGCCACGACCTCACCCAGTTCACCGAGGTCGCAGTTCCTGTCCGTCGCCACGGGTTGCTGGTTCTGGTGGCCACCAAACCCGACCCGTTCACCGGGTGGGCGATCGAGCGCAGCTACAACACCGACTTCTCATTAGCCACCACACACGCTGAGGCACATTGAGTGCCACAGGAGGAACCACGCCGTGCCACATGACCTGAGCGGTTGGCACCCCCGTCACCGTAGAGCAGGGGCTGCATCCCGAGGACAGCCCGTTCCCACCCTTCCCGCTGGTGCTGGACGGCGGATCGTCTTCGTACGTTCGATGCGGGTTTCCATCCCGGGCAAAAATGGTGGGAGGCGCTGCGCCCGGTAGGCCGGGGGTGCCCCAGCGCCGGAACATGAACCAGAGCAGTCGCCTTTCCTCCGCTCCGGCAAGGAGAACATCCAGGCGACACCATAGACACGCGGATAGGGTGGGTACATGTCAGCAGGGCGAAAGATCTTGACCTTTGTGGCCGGAGCCACGGCTGTGGGCGGGTTCGCGGCGGACTGGAACCGCACACACCTATTCAATCCGCACTGGCCGCCGCACGCGCGATTCCACGACGCGCAGACCATCGCCATGGGCGCTCTGCTAGGAACCGCCGGGCTGGTCGGACTGAACCGGACAGGTCAGAACCCCGATCGGAGCACCGCCCTGGGGGCGTTGTTGCCCGGCTTCTTCTGGGCCTCCATGGGGGCGGCTTTCGCCTTCCCCGGGGCCCAGGGCCTGCAGGCGGAGTTCCCCGAGCTGGTGCCCCAGGTGGGCGGCGTGTGGATCGACGAGCGATTCGCGGCAGCCGGGATGCTGGGACTGGCCGCCCTCGGCTACGGCCTCGAGAGGCGCGCCCAGCACAACCCCGGGAACTGACGCTGCCCCGACGGCGACATCGAGTCGCCCGCTCTCTATTGCGTTGTGTCCAGTTTTGGGCGGCAGCAGGACCCCGGACCGTGCGGTCCGGGGTCCTGTTCGCGGTGATCGGCGCGCTCCCGCGCCGGTCGCGCGGACCGTGGATCAGATGATGGACCGGCCCCCGGTGCGCGCCTTCTCGAAGCGGGCCTGGACGTCCGCCCAGTTCACGATGTTCCAGAAGGCCTTGACGTAGTCCGCCTTGACGTTCTGGTAGTCGAGGTAGAAGGCGTGCTCCCACATGTCCAGCTGGAGCAGCGGGATCGTGGCGACGGGCACGCCGTTCTGCTGGTCGTACATCTGCTCGATGACCAGGTTGCCGCCGACGGGCTCGAGGGCGAGGATCGCCCAGCCGGAGCCCTGGATCGTGGTGGCCGCGGCGGTGAAGTGGTCGCGGAAGGCGTCGAAGGACCCGAAGTGGTCGTCGATCGCCGCGGCGAGCTCACCGGTCGGCTTGTCGCCGCCCTCCGGGGAGAGGTTGTTCCAGAAGATGGAGTGGTTGACGTGGCCGCCCAGGTTGAACTGGAGGTCCTTGGACAGCTTGGCGGCCGCGGCGCCGTCACCGTTGGCGCGGGCCTCCGCCATCTTCTCCAGGGCGGTGTTGGCACCGGCCACGTAGGTGGCGTGGTGCTTGTCGTGGTGCAGCTCCATGATCTTCGCGGAGATGTGGGGCTCGAGTGCGGCGTAGTCGTAGGGGAGATCGGGAAGGGTGTACTTCTCAGCCATGGGTATTCCTCTCTGGTTCTTCGTGCAGGACAAGGGATGGGGTTCAGTGGGCCGGGTCAGGCGCAGCTGTCCCCAAGCGGGGTGATCTTTAGGGGATGCGGGAGTGTCGTCCCAGCCGGTGGAAGGTCCGGTGGTGGTAGACCAGGGGATCCCCGGCCCCGGCATGGGAGCGAACATCGAGCACCGTGGCGATAAGAACCTGGGAGGCCCCGACCGCCACGCGGTCGGTCACGACACAGCGCAACGCCCAGGGTGCTGCCCGCAGTAACGGTTCTCCCGAGGCCAGGAACTCCCAGTCCTCCTCCTCGGTGAAGCGGGTGGTGCCGGGGGTGGCGAAGGCGCGAACCATCTCGATCTGCTCGGAGTTCATGAGGTGGACGAGGACCGTCTCGGCTGTCGCCAGTACCGGGGCGGTGCTCGTGCCCGAGAGGGAGAACATCAGGGCCGGCGGGTCCGCCGACACCGAGGAGACTGATGAGGCGGTCAGGCCCACCGGGCCGGACGGGCCGGCGGCAGTGATCACGGCCAACCCTGCCGGGTGGTTACGGAAGGCCTCCCGGAAGAGAGTGGTGTCGGGGGTGGTCGCCATCGGGCGGAGGGAAGGAGGGGTCATGTTTGCCCTTTCGTCGCGCGTTCTCGACGTCCTCGGGAACACCCACGACGCTACAACCTCAGCCAAGGTTGAGGTCAAACCGTGCAAACTGACTTCGTTGATCCATGCCCGGTCGGGACTGCCGCACGAACAGGTGACAGATGGGGTCTCATGCCGCGAGGGTCACGGCGGGCTTCATCATGGTCTCGTACTCGATGGGGGTCAACCGCCCCAGACGAGCCTGCCGCCGGCGTCGGTGGTAGGTCCGCTCGGTCCAGGTGACGATCGCGATCCGCAACTCATCCCGGCTCGCCCAGGACCGCCTATCGAGGACGTTCTTCTGCAGCAGGGCGAAGAAGCTCTCCATCGCGGCGTTGTCCCCGGCCGCGCCGACCTTGCCCATCGAGCCGACCAGTCCGTGCCGGTTCAGGGCGTGGCCGAACTTCCGTGAACGAAATTGGGCGGATTCAACCGGTCGTCGCAACAGTGTGCTGTTGAGCTGAGCGTAGTTGTTCCTCGAAGACCTCAGATGGGGTCCGCCAGCCAAGAATGCCTCGGGGCCTGTTGTTGATGGCTCGTGCCACGGCGGCGATGTCCTCGGCACTCCAGCGGGAGAGGTCGGTGCCCTTGGGGAGGTATTGGCGCAGCAGTCCGTTGAGGTGCTCGTTGCTGCCCCGTTGCCAGGGGCTCTTGGCGTCGGCGAAGTAGACGGGCACTGCGGTCTGCTGCGTGAACAGCGCATGGGCGGAGAGCTCTTTGCCGCGGTCCCACGTCAGTGACCGGCGCAGCCTGTCTGGCAGTGGTGTGAAGGCCGCCGCGAGGGCGTCTTTCATGGTCAGGGCGCCGTAGCCGGCCAAGGCCGGTGCGTTCTTCTTCGGCGGGATCAGCCCATAGCCTTCCTGCCGTGGCAGGTGGACCAGTATGGCGTAGCGGGTTGTGCGTTCGATGAGGGTGGCCACCGCAGAGCGCTTCAGACCGATGATGAGGTCCCCTTGCCAATGCCCGGCCACCTTTCGGCCCTCCACCTCCTCGGGCCGCTTGGCCAGCAGGGTCTCCTGAGTTACGTGGGCCCAGGTCTGCTGGCGGGTGCGTGCCCGGGGTACTCGCTTGGTCCGGCCGCGTCGTAGGCACCAGGACAGCCGTCGTTCCAAGCCGCCGCGGCCCTCGATGTAGAGCGCTTGGTAGATGGCCTCCGCGCTGATCCGCATCGATTCGTCCTGAGGGAAGTCGAGGGGAAGTCGCTTGGCGATCTGCTGCGGACTCCACCCGTTCACCCACGCCCGGTCCCCGCGGTGGGGCTTGTTTTTCCCATCCCACGCCGGTCCGGTCGGGCCCACGACCGCGCCCTCGGCGGTGTAGACGGCGCCACGAGTCGGTCCTAGACATAGGTCCTTAGCCGGTCATGAGTCACCATTTTGGCGACCTTGGGCCGGCGGGCCCGGCGTTCGGCGTGCCACTGCGCGGTCGAGGCCTTGTACTCCAAGCGGTATGTGCGTGTGGAGGCGTTCCGGCGCACCTCCCGCGAGACTGTCGATGAGGACCGACCGAGTCGGCGGGCGATCTCGCGCACGCCCGCACCCTGGGCACGCCACAGCGCGATGTCTTCGCGCTCAGCCGAGGAGAGGTAGCGCCCCGTGACCGTAGGGGCCAGTTGCGGATTCACCCCGCCAGCATGCCGGAACCACCGGTGCGCCACCGGTTCTGAAACCCCTGCTGCCACACCAGCCTCTGAGGTTTTGGCGCCTGCCGCGATGGCCGCCCAAAACCGCACCCGGTCCTCGCGCCAGGCGATGGTCGGCCGGCCCGGGGAGACGATCTGACCGCGGTAGGCCTGGACCCGCTTCTGCTTCTCGATGACGCCCATCGAACACCTCATCCTGTAGGTGTTGCGACGACCGGTTGAATCCGCCTTGACTGCCCCTATCCGAGTGGACGATGCAGCCGGCCACATCCCCGCGGCGCGCGACCGCGTTGTGCAGTGCCTGCACCGCCAGACTGGACAACATCGGCGAGTCGATGGAATAGCCCACGATCCGCCCGGAGAAGACGTCCTTGATCGCGCCCATGTAGAGCTTGCCCTCTGCGGTTTTGTGCTCGGTGATGTCGGTCAACCACAGCTGGTTCGGCCCGCCGGCAGTGAAGTCGCGGGCGACGAGGTCATCGTGCACCGGTGGGCCGGGCTTCTTCCCGTTCTTCCCCCGCTTCTTTCCGAACGCCGACCACCAGCGGTTGTCCCGGCAGATCCGCCACGCGCTGCGCTCACACATCACCTCGCCGGCGTCCTTGGCCTCGTCGACCAGGAAGCGGTAGCCGAACTCCGGATCATCATGGTGGGCGTCGAACAGGGCGTTGGCACGGTAGGCCTCGATCAGCTCGGCAGCCGTGACAGGGTCCGCCAGCCACCGATAGTAGGGCTGGCGGGAGAGCTTGAGCACCCGGCACGTCACCGCGACGGGGATCCCGCCGGCGGCCAGCTCACTCACGAGCGGGTAGAGCCTTTTCCCGGCAGGTTCGCCTGCGAGAGGTAGGCCGCCGCGCGTCGCAAGACCTCGTTCTCCTGCTCGAGCAGGCGGATCCGTTTCTTGAGCTCACGGTTCTCCGCGGAATCGGCTCTCGTCACGCCGGGCTTCTCGCCGTCCTCGCCGTTAGCCTGGCGCATCCACTTCGACAGGGTCATCTCGTAGATGCCGAAGTCCTTGGCAATCTGAGCGAGCGTCACTCCGTCTTCGCGGCTGCGGGCCACGCGGACGACGTCGTCACGGAACTTTTGGGGATAGGGAGCGGGCACAGCAACATCCTTCCAGGCCGCCCTGCGGGCAAGCCAGATCGGGTGTCACCTGTTCGTGCGGCAGTCTCCTAGCACTTCACGAGCGACGCAAGTCTGCAGAGAAGAAATGCCATCTGGACAGCAGTACAGTGACGTGGTTCACTGTCTATGGTTGATCGTCTGTGCCTAAGCCTCGATCCACCGATGAGCCTTCGGCTGGCCGTCCTGGCGTGATCGGTGCGAGATGATGCGCCGCGGGCAGGGGTGTGTTCCGTGA
>NZ_LDNX01000101.1:0-92010 GCF_001027955.1 Kocuria sp. SM24M-10
CAACCCCTACGCAGTCCGGGCCGCGGCCCGCGCCGCCGGGGCCGCCGCCGAGCCGGAGGCGGCCGCGACCGGGGAGGGCACGCGCGTCGTCGTCGCCGTCGAGCACGGCGAGCGCGTGCTGCCGGGCCTGCTGCGCGAACTCGATCGCAGCGGCCACCCGGCGCGGACCGCGGAGCTGGCCCGCCCGACCCTCGACGACGTCTTCCTGCGGCTCACCGGCCGGAGCCTGCGCGAGCAGGACCCGAGCCCGTCCGAGGCCGGCCCGGCCGCCGAGGCCCCGAGCGTGGGAGCGGCCCCGTGACCACCGTCCCGCCTCCTCGCAAGGCGCCCGGAGCCCAGGCCCGCCCGGCCGGTGTGCTGCACGACTCCGTCAGCGTCTTCGTCCGCGAGCTGCGCCCGGTGGTCCGCGACCCCTTCAGCCTGGTGTTCTCGCTCGTGCAGCCGCTGATGTTCCTGGCCCTCTTCGGCCCGCTCCTGGGCGGGATGACCGGGCTGCCCCTCGACCAGGCCTTCCAGTGGTTCGTGCCGGGCATCGTGGTGATGATCGCGCTGTTCGGCACCGCCATGACCGGGTCGAACCTGCTGTTCGAGATCCAGTCCGGGGCGCACGAGCGGATGCTGGTGGCCCCCGTGTCCCGCTCGTCCCTCATGGTGGGGCGGGCGTGCAAGGAGATGGTGCCGCTGGTCCTGCAGGCCCTGGTGCTCTCCGGGGTGGCCGCGCTCGCCGGCTTCCGCCCGTCCCTGCCCGGCATGGTGGTGGGCCTGGCGATCCTCGCGGTCTTCGGGGTGGGGCTGGGCGCGCTGAGCTACGCCCTGGCCATCGTCTCGCGGAACCGGGACTGGATGTTCTGGACCGTGCAGCAGGGACTGCTGTTCCCGCTCATGCTGCTCTCCGGGATGCTCCTGCCCCTCGAGGCCGGCCCGCGCTGGATGCAGGCGCTCTCCCGGTTCAACCCGCTCACCTACATGGTCGACGCCGAGCGGGCCCTGTTCAACGGCCGGTTCGGCGACCCCTCCGTCGCGGCCGGCGCGCTCGCGGCGGCCGCACTGGCCGCCCTGGGGCTGGCCGTGGGGATCCGCGCGATGCGCCACAGCGTCTGAGACCCGGCGTCCGCACGCCGGGGCGCTCCCCCGGCGCCGCTCACAGCCACTTCTTCCACTTGAACACCCCGTAGAGCACCAGGCCCATGCCGAGCATGGCCAGCAGCGCGAACGGATAGCCCAGCGGCCACGCGAGCTCCGGCATGTGCTCGAAGTTCATCCCGTACACCGTGCCCACCAGGGTGGGGGCGAAGAGGATGGCCGCCCAGGAGGAGATCCGCTTGACCTCCTCGCTCTGCGCCAGGGCGGACTCGGTGAGCCGCTGCATCTCGTCGTTCTGCCGCTGCCCCACGAGGGTCGCGTGCACCGTGAGGGCGTTCTGCAGCAGCGCCCGGAACGAGTCGGCGCGGTCCGCGGCGCGGATGGCGTGGTCCTGCACGTCCCGCAGCCGGGTCTGCAGCTCCGCGTCCAGGCCGTACTTCTCGGAGCCGCGCTGCAGGGCGTCGAGCATGTGCACCAGCGGGTGCACGGCGCGCTGGAACTCGATCACCTCGCGGGAGAGCTCGTAGATGCGGCGGGAGACGTCCTGGTCCGCGGCGAAGATCTCGTCCTCGATCTCGTCGATGTCGTTCTCCAGCCCCGCGAGGACGGGCAGGTAGCGGTCGACCACCTCGTCGAGGATCCCGTACAGCACCGCCTGCGGGCCCATCCGCAGCAGCTCCGGCGAGGTCTCCAGCCGGTGGCGCACCGCAGCCAGGTCGGGGGACTCGGCGTGCCGGACGGTGACCACGAAGTCGGCGCCCACGAAGACGTGCAGCTCCCCGAACTCGACCTTCTCCACGTCGTCCAGGTACCGGGCCGGGCGCAGCACCACGAAGAGGGTGTCCCCGAAGCGCTCCAGCTTGGCGCGCTGGTGGCCCTTGAGGGCGTCCTCGACGGCGAGGGGGTGCAGGCCGAACTCCTGGGCCACGGACTGCACCTCGGCGGTCCCGGGGCGGTAGAGCCCGATCCACGCCATGCCGCCGCGGGCGCGCAGGGCCGCGTAGGTCTCGTCGAGGTCGCGCGGGCTGGAGGTCCGCACCCCGCTCACGTACACCGCGTTGTCCACCAGCGTCACCGCGCACCGCCTTCCGTCCGTCCCGGGTCCCGCCCCATCATGGCAGGACCCGGCGTCAGCCCTTCACCGCGCCGCCGGTCAGCCCGGAGACGATGTAGCGCTGCAGGAACAGGAACAGCACGACCACCGGGATCGCCGCCAGGATCGCCCCGGCGGTGAACACGCCCCAGTTCTCCCCGAACTGCACGGAGACGAACTGGTAGAGCCCCACGGCCAGCGTGTACTTCTCCGGGTCCTGCAGCACGATCTGGGCGAGCAGGAAGTCCGAGAAGGACGCGATGAAGGACAGCATCCCGACCACCACGAGGATGGGGGTGACCAGCGGCAGGATCATGGTCCAGTAGATCTGGGCGTGGGAGGCGCCGTCGAGCTCCGCGGCCTCGTCCAGGTCCTTGGGGATCGTGTTGAAGAAGCCGTACATGAGGAACGTGTTGGCCCCCAGCGCCCCGCCCAGGTAGACGGCCACCAGGCCCAGCCGGGAGTTCAGGCCCAGGACCGGGTAGACCTCGGAGATCGCGAACAGCAGCAGGAAGATCGCCACGAACGCCAGCAGCTGCGGGAACATCTGGATCACCAGCAGGGCCAGCAGCCCGCCCCGGCGGGAGCGGAAGCGGAAGCGGGAGAACGCGTAGGCCGCGGCCGCGCCCATCAGCACCGTGCCCGCGGCCGTGCTGACCGAGACGAACAGCGAGTTGCCGAACCAGGTCAGGTAGGGCTTCTGCGGGTCGCTGAGCAGGTCGGCGTAGTTGGCCCCCGTGAGGTCCGAGAACAGCTGGTTGGACCCCAGCAGGGACCCCGAGGCGGACAGCGACGCGGAGAAGGCGTAGACCAGCGGGAAGAGGGCGAAGACGCACGCGGCGATGGCGGCCAGGTGCTTCCACCCGCCGCGGGCGAAGCGCCGGCCCGCCGAGGGCCGCCGGCGCGGGGACGTGGTGGGAGTCGTGGGGGTGGACATGTCAGCTGATCTCCTCGAGAGCCTTGCTGCGGCGGAACGTCAGCGCGGAGACGACGGCCACCATGATGAAGATGAGGATGGACAGAGCCGAGGCCAGACCGTAGTCGTTGGTGCCGCCGGCGAACGCGATCTTGTAGACGAACGAGATGAGGATGTCCGTGGCGCCCACCCCGGTGGTGGACTCCAGGTCCTGCGGGCCGCCGCCGGTGAGCAGGTAGACCACGTTGAAGTTGTTGAAGTTCATGGCGAAGGACGCGATGAGCAGCGGGCCCACGGCCACCATGAGCATCGGCAGGGTGATCGAGCCGAACTGGCGCACCGGGCCGGCCCCGTCCATCTCGGCCGACTCGTAGAGCTCCCCGGGGATGGCCTGCAGGGCCCCGGTGGTCACGAGGAACATGTACGGGAAGCCCAGCCAGAGGTTGACCAGCAGCAGCGAGAGCTTGGCCAGCCAGGGGTTCTCCAGCCAGGGCACCCCCGTCCCGCCCAGCAGGACCTCGTTGACGAAGCCGAAGTCCGTGTTGAGCAGGCCCGCCCAGATGAGGATGGACAGGAACGCGGGGAAGGCGTAGGGCAGGAAGACGACGGCGCGGTAGACGTTGCGGAACCTCAGCCTCTCGTCGTTGAACAGGATCGCCAGCAGCAGGCCCAGGAAGAAGGTCAGCGCCACCGACAGGACGGCGAAGGCGAAGGTCCACAGGGTCACGGCGACGAACGGTCCGCCCAGGACGGCCGGGTCGAAGATCGCCCCGAAGTTGTCCAGGCCCACGAACACCCGCCAGCCGGGGCGCAGGACCTCGCCGTCGGGGCCGGCGAACGCGCCCTCGCCGTTGTCGGCGTAGACGGTGCCGTCCGCGGCGACCATCGCGTCGGCGGCCTCGTCGTAGGCGAGCGTGGGCTCGTAGGCGTAGGCGGTGCGGCCGTCGTCGGTGCGCAGCGCACCGTCCTCGGCCTGCCCGCTCACCGGGACCCGCAGCTCCCCGAGCTCGTCCTGGGCGCCGACGACCTCCGCGTAGGAGAGGACCTCGTGGCCGGGCGCCTCGACGACGCGCCCCTCCGTGACCGCGGCCCCCTCGAGCGGGGCCAGCGGCCGGTCCGCAGCACCCACGAGCACCCGGTCGTCCTGCACGGCGGCCAGCGCCAGCCCGTCCGGGCCCTCGAGCACCGTGACGGCGTACGCCTCGGAGCCCTCGACCCGCTGCTCGTACGTGGTGGTGAGCTGGGTGATCGCCGCGTCCTTGGTGGCGTTGTGCCCGTCCCCGTAGTTCGTGAACGCCGTGGCGGCGGTGTAGACCAGCACGAAGACCTGGAAGACCAGCAGGAAGGCCAGCCCGGGGAACAGGTACTTGGCGGGCAGCAGCCTGCGGGCCGGCAGGAAGTACACGAGGTCGGCGGCGAGGAGGGCCGCGGCGAGGAACACCAGGATGCCCCAGCTGCCGACGGCCCAGGCCGCCAGGATGCCGAAGAGGCCGAAGGCGTTGATCAGCGCCATCAGGACCAGCTTGACCACGAAGCCCGGGCCGAACCCCCGGGAGTGGGCGTGCCGGCGCTCGCGGGGGGCACCGGGCGCGGTGTCCCCGTCGGCCGTCCCGGAGGTGGCCGTCCCGTCCCGGGTGGTGGTGCTCGTGCTCATGAGATCTGTCCTTCGATGTTGTCGATCATGCGGTCCCACAGCTCCACGGGATCCCCGCGGCCGTCCACGACGGCGTTCTCGGTGGTGCCCCAGAAGCTCCACACGGCGCCCATCTCGGGAATGGCCGGCATGGGCAGGCCCGACTCGGCGATCCGCGCGTAGGCCGAGCGCAGCGGATCACCCTGCATCCGGTCCACGGCCACCTGGCTGGCCGGCGGCCGTCCCGTGCTCTCGTACAGGGCCGTCTGGGCCTCGGGGCGGGTGAGGTAGTTGGCGGCGAAGTCCTGGGCGGCGACCGGGTTGGCGGCGTGGGCGTTGACGAAGAACGCCTGGACGCCCACGAACGGGCGGGACTGCTCGTCCCCGGCCGGGGGCACGGGCAGGACGCTCACGTCCATCCCGGCGGCCTCGACGTCGGTCAGCTCCCACGGCCCGCCCAGATGGAAGGCGGACTCCCCGGTGAGGAAGGACTCCTTGGCGATGTCCGGGCTCATGGACGTGCGCAGGTCCCCGCTCCGCCCGAGGTCCTGCAGGTAGCGGGCGAAGGCGTGCCCGTCCGGGCCGCCCATGGTGAGGGTGCCGGTGTACTCCCCCTCCTCGGTGCGCTCGAACACCTCGGCGCCGAAGGAGGTCTGCAGGGCGTACAGGTGGTAGGGATCCCCGGCCTCCGCGGACTGGCTGACCGTGAACGGGTACTCGATGCCCTGCTCGTCCATGAGCCGGTGGCCGACGGCCCGCAGCTCGTCGAAGCTCGCCGGGTCCTCGGTGGTGAGCTCGTTGTTGCGCAGCAGGGCCACGTTCTCGATCGCGTAGGGCACCCCGTAGCTGACGCCGTCGTAGACCACGGCGTCGCGGGCGTTCGCCGAGAAGTCCGCGGCGCGCTCGCCCAGCTCCACCGGGACCACCACGCCGTTGGAGGCCAGCTGGCCGAGGTTGTCGTGCGGCGAGACGATGATGTCCGGGGCCTGCCCCGTGGGCGCCTGGGAGATGAAGTTGGAGATCGCCTGCGCGTTGACCTCCCGCTGGACGAACTCCACCTCCACCCCGGAGTCCGCGGTGAAGTCCGCGGCGATCTCGCGCAGGGCCGGGATCTCGTCGTCGCCGGCCTGGATCCTGATGCTGCCGGGCCCGCCGGCCAGACCGGCGACTCCGGCCGTGGGCGCGGAGGAGCACCCTGCGAGCAGGAGCACGGCCGCGGCCGCGACGGCCGTCCGGGGGATGCGTTTCATGGTGGGGGTTCCTCGGGGTCGGGCGCGATCGGGGCGTCCGGTCGGCGGCGGGGCGGCGCGGGCCGCGAGCTGCCGGTCCCGGGGGTCCGGTACGACGCCCGCACCGCGCTGAGTGAGACAGGTCACTACTGTAAGCGCTACCATTATCCCTGTCCACAGCGCTCAATCAGCCGACTGATCAGGGCGGAACGCGTGTAAGCGTTTCCACAACGGCGGTCCTGTCCGTAAGATGCCGCACATGCTGACGACCTCCGGCACACTGCCGTCCCTGCGCCTCACCCCTCTCCACGACCGCGACCGGGAGCCGAGGTGGTGGCGCTCCTCGGTGATCTACCAGGTGTACCCGCGCTCCTTCCGGGACCTCGACGGGGACGGTCTCGGCGACCTCGCCGGCATCACCGCCGAGCTGGGGCAGCTGGCCGAGCTCGACATCGACGCCCTGTGGCTCTCGCCCTTCTACCCGTCCCCGCAGCGCGACGGCGGCTACGACGTGAGCGACTACTGCGACGTCGACCCCGCCCTCGGGACCCTGGCCGACTTCGACGCCCTGGTGGCCGCGGCGGACGAGCTGTCCGTGAAGGTGATCGTCGACCTGGTCCCCAACCACTGCTCCACCGAGCACGTGCTGTTCCAGCGGGCCCTCGCGGCGGGGCCGGGCAGCCCCGAGCGCGGCCTGTTCGTCTTCCGGGACGGCCGGGGACCGTCCGGGGAGCTGCCCCCGAACAACTGGCAGTCCCACTTCGGGGGCCCCGCCTGGACCCGGGTGACGGAGCCCGGCGGAGCCCCCGGCCAGTGGTACCTGCACCTGTTCGACTCCTCCCAGCCGGACTTCGACTGGGACAACGAGCAGGTCCGGCAGGAGTTCGAGCGGATCCTGCGCTTCTGGCTCGACCGCGGAGTGGCCGGCTTCCGGGTGGACGTGGCCCACGCGCTGATCAAGGCGAAGGGGCTGCCCGACTGGGGCGGGCGCGCCGACGGCGGCAGCGTCCCCGGCTACCCCTTCAACGACGCCCCGATGTTCGGCCAGCCGCAGATCCACGACATCTACCGCCGCTGGCGCGAGGTGCTGGCGGAGTACGACGGCGAGCGGATCCTCTGCGCCGAGGCCAGTGTGGAGCCGCTGACCCGGCTGGCCGACTGGGTGCGCCCGGACCAGATGCACCAGACCTTCAACTTCTCCTACCTGGCCGCGCCCTGGGACGCGGCGGAGCTGCGGCGGATCATCACCTCCTCCCTCGAGGCGTTCGACGCCGTCGGGGCCCCCACCACCTGGGTGCTGTCCAACCACGACGTGGTGCGCCACGCGACCCGTCTCGGCCTGGGCGCGAACCCCGCCCGGCCCGGCGACGGCATCGGCCCCGAGGACGAGCAGCCGGACCACGTCCGCGGAGCCCGGCGGGCGGACGCCGCCTCCCTGCTCATGCTCGGGCTGCCGGGCGGCGTCTACCTGTACCAGGGGGAGGAGCTCGGGCTGCCGGACCACACGGGCCTGCCCGCCGAGGTCCGCCAGGACCCCACCTACCACCGCACCGGCGGGGCGCGGCTCGGCCGCGACGGCTGCCGGGTGCCGCTGCCGTGGACCCGCTCCGGCGCGTCTCTCGGCTACAGTGCCAACGGCAGGTCCTGGCTCCCGCAGCCCCCGGGCTGGGCGGAGCTCTCGCGCGAGGCGCAGCGGGAGGACCCGGCCTCCACGCTGTCCCTCTACCGCGCCGCCCTGGCGCTGCGGCGGGCGCACGGGCTCGGATCGGGCTCGCTCGCCTGGGTGGAGGACCTCGGCGGGCCGGGCTGCCTGGGCCTGGTCAACAACGACGTCCTGGTGCTGCTGAACACCGGTGACGCCGCGGTGGAGCTGCCGGACCTGCCGGTGCTGCTGCGCAGCCGTCCCGGGACGTCCGCGCCCCACGTCCTGAACCCGGAGGAGTGCATATGGCTGCAGACGGAGGACCACGGCACGACGGGTCCGTGAGCCCACCGCGGCTCCAGGACGTCGCCGCCCGGGCCGGGGTGTCCACGGCCACGGTCTCCCGCGCCCTCAGCGGCAAGGGCCACGTGTCCTCCCGGGCCCGGGCACGGGTGCAGCAGGCCGCCCACGAGCTGGGCTTCGTGGTGTCCTACCACGCCTCCAGCCTGGCCAGCGGGCGCAGCCGCAACATTGGGGTGGTGCTGCCCTACGTGGACCGGTGGTACTTCTCCACCGTGCTCGAGGGCGTGGCCGGGGCGCTCATGGAGGCCGGCTACGACCTGTCCCTCTACAACTTCGAGGGCGACCGCTACCGGGAGACGGTGCTGACCGACTTCCTGCTGCGCAAGCGGCTCGACGCCGCCGTGGCGATCTCCCTGCATCTGAACCCGGCCGAGACGCAGCAGCTGCTCGCCGCCGGGATCCCCGTGCTCGGGGTGGGCGGGCCCCTGGTGGGCGCGCCCACCATCAGCATCGACGACCACGACGTCGGGCGCCGTGCGACCGAGCACCTGATCGCGCTCGGCCACCGCCGGATCGCCCACCTCGGCGGCGCCGAGGAGTTCGGCAGCCACTTCCCCATGTCCAGCGACCGCCGCGCCGGCTGGGAGGGGGCCATGGCCGCCGCCGGGCTGGCGGCCGGCCCGGCCTGGTCGGTCGTCTCGGACTACACCTTCACCGACGCCTACCAGCGGGCCAAGAACCTGTTGGCGGACCCGGCCGACCGCCCCACCGCGATCTTCGCGGCCTCCGACGAGATGGCCGCCGGGGCGGTCCTGGCGGCGCGCGACCTCGGCCTGACCGTGCCCGGGGAGCTGTCCGTGATCGGCGTCGACGCCCACCCCATCGGGGAGGCCTTCGGCCTGACCACCATCGACCAGCACGCCCGGGAGCAGGGGGTGCACGCCGTCGAGCGGCTGCTGGAGCACCTGGCCGGGACGAACCACGAGCCGGTCCACGAGGTGCTCCCGGCGCACTTCGTGGTGCGCTCCTCCACCGGGCCGGTCCCCGGCTCCGCCGGTCGTTCCTGACCTCGGCCGGACAACGCCCCCGCCGGGCCCGCCCGGCGGGGGCGTTGTCCGGCGGGCGGGCCCGGCGGGGTCGGTCAGGCCACCGTGAACGTCCGCTCGTGCCACCCGGAGGCCCCGTCCGGGGCCGGCGGGGCCTGCTCGGCGGTCTGGACGGTCCCGTCCCGGTCCACCGCCCGCACCCGCGCGGTGTGCCGGCCGCCGGGCAGCTCGGTGCGCAGCACCCACTGCCGCCACGTGTCGTCGGAGGGCACCTCGCCCAGGTCGGCCTCCTGCCACGGGCCCTCGTCCACGCTGACCTGCACGGCGGCGATCCCGGTGTCCTGGGCCCAGGCCGTGCCGGCGAGGACGACCTCCCCGGCGTCCACGCGGCCTCCGTCCCGGGGCACCTCGATCCGGGAGGCGGTCTTGATCGGCCCGCGCGCCGACCAGCCGCGGGGGGTCCAGTAGCCCTCGTCGCGGTCGAAGCGGGTGACCTTCAGGTCCACCAGCCACTTGGTGGCGGACACGTAGCCGTAGAGCCCGGAGACGACCATGCGCACCGGGTAGCCGTGCTCGAACGGCAGCGGCTCCCCGTTCATGGTCACGGCCAGCAGGGAGTCCCGGCCCGGGTCCAGCAGCGCCTCGAGCGGGGTCCCGGCGGTGAAGCCGTCCTGGGACGTCGAGAGCACCATGTCGGCGCCCGGCTGCACGCCGGCCTCGGCGAGCAGCTCCCGGATGGGCACGCCCGTCCACACCGCGTTGCCCACCAGGTCCCCGCCCACGGGGTTGGACACGCACGCCAGCGTCACGGCGCGCTCGAGCAGCGCCCGGCCGGTGAGGTCCTCGAAGCGCAGCGTCAGCTCCCGGTCGACCATGCCGTGGATCCGCAGCTCCCACTCGGCCACGTCGATCCGCGGGACGGCCAGGGCGGTGTCGATGCGGTAGAAGTCCTCGGCCGGGGTCAGCCACGGCTCCACCCCCTCGATCCCGAGGTCCGTGCCGGCGGGGATCGTCTCCCGCACCGCCGGGGCGGGGATCCGCAGCATCTCCCGCGCCGCGGGCACCCGGGCGGCCGCGGCGGAGGCCCAGCGCCCGGCCACCCCGGCGGCGGCGCCCAGCACGGCCACGGCCGCGGAGACCCGGACGAAGCCCCGCCGGTCGAGGCCGCCCCGGGCGTCCTCCGGCGCCTCGGCCCGGCGGGTGAGCACCGTGAGGAACAGCGCCCCGGCGGCCGTGCCGACGACGACGGGGACCGCGTCCGCGACGCCCGCCCCGGCCCGGGTGAGCACCGCCAGCAGGCCGACGAGCCCCAGCACGCCGAGCAGCACGGCGCCCATCGGGCGGTTGGCGCGCTGGGCGGCCCCGAGACCGGCGCCGATCGCCACGAGGCCGGCGGCCATGACGAGCAGGAGCACGAGCTTGTCGGCGGTGCCGAACAGGGCGATCGCCGCGTCCTTCACGGGGGCGGGGACGGCGTCCACGATCACCCCGCCCACGGCGGTGAGCGGCGCGCCGACCGGCCCGGTGACCCAGGCCAGCAGCTCCGCCAGCCCCACGGCGAGGGCCGTCGCGGCGACACCGGCCAGGACCCACGGGCCGGCGCCGGCGGAGCGCCGTCGTTCCGGTCCGGCGTCCGTGCGGGGGGAGGTGGTGGTCATGGGCCCAGGATCTCAGCCGGGCCTGTGCCCCGCCTGGGCGAGCGCCGCCGCGAACCGTTCGAGGGCCGGCTCGCCCACCACGTCCCCCGGCAGCAGCGGGACCTGCAGCAGCGGAAGGTCCGGCAGCGCCTCGCGCAGGGCGGCCACGTGCGTCTCCTCGAGGGCGCGGCGCTCGGCGAGGAAGGCCCCGGCGTCGGCCGGGGAGCGCTTGTTGACCACCAGCGCCCCCACGTGCACCCCGGCGCGGACCAGCTGCCCGTGCAGCTCGACCGTCTCCAGCACGGGCAGCCGCTCGGCGGCCAGCACGATCACGAAGGCGCAGCACCGGGGATCCACCAGGACCTCGCGCAACGTCTCGAAGCGGGCGCGCCGGCGCAGCAGGATGCGCCGGATCTCGAGGTCGCGCTCCTCCCGGGGGTCCCGGGGGCGCTCGGTGCCCACGATGCTCTCGGCCGCCTCGTCCCGGTCCTCGAGCCCGCGCAGCGCGGCGCCGAACCGCTCCGCCCGGGCCCGGCGCCGCAGCAGGCCCTCGGTCCAGGCGGACATGATCTCCGGCAGGGCCATGAGGCGGGCGGTGTGCCCGGAGGGCGCGGTGTCGAAGACCACGAGGTCGTAGTCCTCCAGGCCCGTCTCCACCAGCTGGGCGACCCGCTCCAGGACCGCGGACTCGTGGGTGCCGGGCGAGTCGCGGGCGAGCCGCATGTGCTTGTCGACCTCCCCGGCGAGGTGCTCGGGCATGAGCCTGCGGACGGTGGCGCCCACGGCGGCGAGGTGGGCCTCGGTGGTGGCGAGCGGGTCCACCTCGATCCCGTCGAGGTGGCCGCCGCCGGGAACCCGGACCAGCGGGGTGATCCGGTCCCCCACCGGGCGCTCCCAGAGGTGGCCGAGGTTGTGGGCGGGGTCGGTCGAGACCACGAGCACCCGCCGGCCCGACCGGGCCTGGGCGAGGGCCGTGGCGGAGGCGACGGCGGTCTTGCCGACGCCGCCCTTGCCGCCCACGAACAGGACCCGGCGGGCCGCGGCGAGCTCTAGCAGCATGAGATGTGCTCCAGGGGCGAGCGCTCCATGCCCATCCGCCGGTGCCAGTCGTGGAACCGGTCGTAGACCACGGGGAGCAGCTCCACGGTGTAGTAGCTGGCGGGGTTGGGCACCCCGAGGGCCTCGGAGAGCACCAGCATCATGAACAGGTCCTCCTCGTCGCGCTGGGCGCGGGCGAAGGTCCGGCGGTAGGGGGCCGCGTAGAACTCGCGCAGGCCCGCCCCGAGGCGGGCCCGCGCGGTGCGCCACCGCTGCGGGAGCGTCACCGGCTCACAGGGAGCGGTCCCGCCCGGCCGCGCTGGGCAGCGGCTCCTCGTCGAGCTCCGGCGGATTCTTCCGGGCGTGGGACATCGCGATCGCGGACTCGAAGATCACCCACACGGCCGCGATCAGGATGACGATGTCGAGCACGAGCAGGAACCAGTTCTCCGCGGCCCAGAACTGCCCCAGCTGCACGATCAGCGCGTAGACGGACATCACGAGCAGGAACACCAGCGGCACCAGGACGGGCAGGACCGGGCGGCCCTTGCGCAGCAGGATCACCGCGATCATGGACAGCGTCAGGCCGGCCAGCAGCTGGTTCGAGGTCCCGAACAGCGGCCAGATGAGCATGCCGCCCGAGCCGTCCGCGCCGGCGCTGAAGGTCAGCCCCATGGCCACCGCGAGGACGATGAGGGTGGCGACCACCTTGCCGATGGTGACGCCCATGATGTGCCCGGCCTCCTGCACCACGAAGCGCTGCAGGCGGATGCCGGTGTCCATGGTCGTGGCCGCGAAGAGCACGGCCATCGTCGCGAGGATGGTCGCGCTCAGCGACGGGGGGATGCCGAGGCCGGAGTTCACGACCGAGGCGCCGCCCTCGACGAACGCGGCCACGCCGCCCTGGCCGAACGCGCTGTACACGGCCTCCCAGTCGGCGATCGTGCGGAAGCCGGCGGTCGTGGCGATGATCGCGCCCAGCGCCAGGAGGCCCTCGCCGACGGCGCCGAAGTAGCCGACGAAGCGGGCGTCCGTCTCCTTGTCCAGCTGCTTGGAGGACGTCCCCGAGGCCACGATGCCGTGGAACCCGGAGATCGCCCCGCACGCGATGGTCACGAACAGCAGCGGCACGATGCTCGGGGTGCCCGCGGGCACGGACTCGTTGAAGGCCGGGGCCACCACGGTCGGGGCGGAGATCAGCACCGCGCCGTAGAGGATGCCCAGGGCGATGAAAAGCTGCAGGCCGTTGATGTAGTCGCGGGGCTGCAGGAGCATCCATACGGGCAGCACGGACGCGATGCCCGCGTAGACGAAGAGCACCACGATCCAGAACGCGTTGGCCGGCAGGCCCAGGACCGTCTCCGGCAGGACCACCGGGAAGCGGTCGCCGAGCAGGATGAGGGCGTAGAGGGCCACGACGCCCACCACGGACACGACGGCGAGGTTCCACTTGTAGCGGTAGACCGCCTGGCCGATGAGCAGCGCCACGACGATGGCGCCCCACGTGGGGATCACCGCGGTGGGCGTGCCGACCAGGAGGTTGGAGATCACCACGGCGAACGCGGCGTTGACCATGAGCAGCACGAGGAAGATCACGACCAGGAACAGGTTCCGTCCCCGGTGGCCGATGTACTTCCCGGACAGCGACCCGATGGACCTGCCCTGGTGCCGGTTGGACGCCCACAGGGCGCCCAGGTCGTGGACGCCGGCGAAGAAGACGGTGCCGAGCGTCACCCAGAGGAAGGCGGGCACCCATCCCCAGATCACCGCGATGGCCGGGCCGACGATGGGCGCGGCACCGGCCACGGAGGTGAAGTGGTGGCCCCACAGCACGTACTTGTTGGTGGGGACGTAGTCGACGCCGTCGCCCAGCTCGTGGGCGGGGGTGACGAAGGAGTCCTGGAGCTTGTAGATCCGGCGGGCGACGAACTTCGAGTAGAGGAGGTACCCGAGGATCATCATGGCCACGCCGACGACGGCGAGGACGATGGAATTCATCTCGATCCCAATCTGTGCGGAGGCGGGGTGGATGTCTGCTGGGTCACAATCCTACCGCCGCCCCGTCACTCCTCCGGGACCGGGCCCTGTCCGGGTGCCATGAGCGCGAAGGACTCCCGGTCCGGGCCCGCCACCACCGCGAGCCGCCCGTAGGCGAAGTCGAAGGGCTCCTCCACGACCGATCCGCCGGCGGCTCGAACGCGGTCGGCGGCCGCGTCGACGCCCTCCACCTGGAAGCACACGGACCACGCCGAGGGCGCGTCCTGCGCGGCGGGGTCCGTCCCGCCGATCCCGCCCGCCGGGCGGTCGCCTCGCGGCACCGTGAAGGTGGCGTAGGGGACGCCGTCCCCGCCGGTCTCCTCGTAGTGGTAGCCGAACACCGCTGCGTAGAAGTCGCGGGCGGTGCGGTGGTCGGGCGTCGTGAGGTCGCACCACACCACGGCGCCGGGGACGTCGACGGCCTCGAAGCCGATGTGCTCACCGGACTGCCACATCCCGAAGACGGCTCCGGCGGGGTCCCGCCAGACGCCCGTCCGGCCCAGCGGGCCGATGTCCGTGGGCCCCCTCAGCTGCGTGCCCCCGGCGTCCAGGACCCGCTGCGCGCCCAGCTCGATCCGGTCCGCGGCGAGGTACACCTGCCACACGGGGGGCGCACCGGCCCGGTCCGGGTCCGCGGGGGACAGCCCGGCCACGCGGGCCCCGTCCACGAGGGCGTTGCAGTAGCCGCCGTGCTCGGGCCGCGGGTCGTCGTACTGCCAGCCGAGGACCTGCCGGTAGAACTCCTGCGTCCGGGCGAGGTCGGAGGCCACGAGGTCCGTCCAGCAGGGCGTTCCCGCAGGCCACGGTTCGGTGTGCTGCGTCATCACGGGCTCCTTCCGACACGGTCAGGGTACGCCGGGCCCCGCGCCCCCCGACCGCCCCGCCCGAGGATCGTTATCCACCCGTCCCCGTCCCTCCCCCCTCACTCCGAGGCGCGAGGTTGCGGACCTTGGGGCCGGGGTCCGGGGGTCCGCGGACGGGGTCAGGGGCATGATGGGAGCGGACCGTCGTCGCCGAACGCCCGGGAGGCCTCCCATGACCACGCTGCACGACTTCACCGCCACCACCCTGGACGGGCGCGATCAGCCGCTGTCCGCCTACGCCGGGAAGGTGGTGCTCGTGGTCAACTCGGCGAGCCGGTGCGGGTTCACACCGCAGTACGAGGGCCTCGAGCAGCTGTGGCGCAACTTCAAGCAGGAGGGCTTCGTGGTGCTCGGCTTCCCCTGCGACCAGTTCGGCCACCAGGAACCGGGCACCGAGGAGGAGATCGCCGACTTCTGCAGCCGCAACTACGGCGTCACGTTCCCGATGTTCGCGAAGGTCGACGTAAACGGCCCCGGCGCCCACCCGCTGTGGGCCTGGCTGCGGGAAGAGCGCAACGGGGTCCTGGGCGACGCCATCAAGTGGAACTTCACCAAGTTCCTGGTGGGCCGGGACGGCCGGGTGCTCCGCCGCTTCGCCCCGCGGACCGCACCGGCCCAGCTGGCCGGCAGCATCGAGTCCGCCCTGGCCCACGACGAGGCGCCCGGCCGCGCCGGGTGAGCGCGCGGCTCAGGCGGCCGCCATCTCCCGGAGCACTGCGGACAGGGCGGCCAGGCCCTTCTCCAGCTCCTCCTCCGTGATCACCAGCGGCGGGCTCAGCCGCACGGTCGCGCCGTGCGTGTCCTTGGCGATCACCCCGTGCGCCACCAGCCGCTCGCAGCACTCGCGGCCGGTGCCCAGGCGCGGGTCGATGTCGATCCCGGCCCACAGTCCGCGCCCGCGCACGGCGGTGAGGCCCAGCGGCGCGAGCTCGGCGAGACCGGCGTGCAGCCTCTCCCCCCGCTCCCGCGCCGCCCGCTGGGGCTCCCCGGTGGACAGCAGCCCGACGACGGCGCGGCCGACGGCGCCGGCCAGCGGGTTGCCGCCGAAGGTGCTGCCGTGCTGGCCCGGCCGCAGCACCGACAGGACCTCGGCGCGGCCCACGACCGCGGAGACCGGCAGGACGCCCCCGCCCAGGGCCTTGCCCAGCAGGTACAGGTCCGCCTCCACGCCCTCGTGCTCGCAGGCCAGCGTCCGGCCCGTGCGGCCCAGCCCGGACTGGATCTCGTCGGCGACGAGCAGGACGCCGCGCTCGGCGGTGCACCGCCGGACGCCCGCCAGGTAGCCCGGCGGCGGCACGATCACCCCGGCCTCGCCCTGGATCGGCTCCAGCAGCACCGCCACGGTGTCGTCCGTGAGCGCGGCCTCGAGCGCGGCGAGGTCCCCGAAGGGCACGGTGTCGAAGCCCGGGGTGTAGGGGCCGTAGTCGCGGTGCGCGTCGGCGTCGTCGGAGAAGCTGACGACCGTGGTGGTGCGGCCGTGGAAGTTGCCCGCCGCCACGACGATCCGTGCCCGGCCCGGGGCCACCCCCTTGCGCTCGTAGCCCCACTTCCGGGCGACCTTGATCGCCGACTCGACGGCCTCGGCGCCGGTGTTCATCGGCAGCATCATGTCCTGGCCGAGCAGCTCGCACAGCTCCCGGGCGAAGGGCCCGAGCTGGTCGTTGTGCACGGCACGGCTGGTCAGCGTCACCCGCTCCAGCTGGGCCCGTGCGGCCGCCAGGACCGCCGGGTGGCCGTGCCCGAGGTTCAGCGCCGAGTAGCCGGCGAGGAAGTCCAGGTACTCCCGGCCCTCCACGTCCGTGAGGGTGGCACCGTGCGCCCGGGCGACGACGACCTCCAGCGGGGAGTAGGTTCGGGCCGTGTACCGCTCGGCCGCGGCCGCGAGCTGCTGCGAGGCGGTCGCCCGGCCGGCGACGTGGACGGGGGCGTGGTTCATGGGGGTGTCTCCCGGTCGCGTCCTGGTGTTTCCTTGAGCATGTGCGCTCCGGCCCGCCGGGACAACCCCCGCGCCGGGTCCTCCGGGCCCACCCCGGGGCGCGCTTCGCCGATCCGACCGCCAGGAGGAACCGTGCTCGCCGACTTCGCCCCCCAGGACGTCCCCGTCCCCGACGGCGTGGTCCACGCCCGCACGGGCGGCGACGGCCCGCCCGTGCTGCTGCTGCACGGCTTCCCGCAGACGCACGCGATGTGGCACGCCCTGGCCCCCGTGCTCGCCGAGGAGTTCACCGTGGTCGCCGCCGACCTGCGCGGCTACGGCCGCTCCTGGACGGACAGCGAGGACTTCACCTTCCGGGCGATGGCCGCCGACCAGGTCCGGCTCATGCGCGCCCTGGGGCACGACCGGTTCCACGTCGTCGGGCACGACCGTGGCGCCCGGACCGCCCACCGCATGGCCTTCGACGCCCCCGAGGCGGTGCTCTCGGTCGCCCTGCTCGACATCCTGCCCACGCTGGAGGTGTGGCGGTCGATGGACGCCTGGCTGGTGCAGAAGTACTACCACTGGGCCTTCCTCGCCCAGGGCGGCGGACTGCCGCAGACGCTGATCGGCCACGACCCCGTCCACTTCGTGCGCGCGACGCTGCAGGGCCTCAGCGGCACCGAGGTCGGGTTCCACCCCGCCGCGCTCGCCGCCTACGAGGAGGCCGCGCGCGACCCGTCCGTGGTCGACGCCTGGTGCCGCGACTACCGCGCCGCGGCCGGACCGGACGTGGAGATCGACCGGGCCGACGAGGACGCCCGGCTCGAGCTCCCCGCGCTGGTCCTGTGGGGCGCCCGCGGCCGGGTGGGCGCCCGGGAGGACCCGCTCGAGCTGTGGCGGCGGCACTTCCCCCGGGCCGCGGGCCGGGCCGTGGACGCCGGCCACTTCCTCGCCGAGGAGCGCCCGGAGGAGGTCACGGCCGCGGTCCTGGCGCACCTGCGCGCCGCGGAGGCGCAGCCGGGCCCCCGGCACGGCTGAGCGTGGCGGGGGCCCGGTGATGCCGGTGCGGGCGTGCGGTCAGTCGTTCTCGTACTTGGTGATCGCCTCGACCTTGGCCGCCGAGGCGCTGGCCGGGTCGAAGACGTAGCCGATCCACTCCTTGGCCAGGCGCCGGGCCAGCTCGAGGCCGACGACCCGCTGGCCCATGCACAGCACCTGGGCGTTGTTGGAGAGCACCGAGCGCTCCACCGAGTAGGAGTCGTGGGCGGTCACCGCCCGGATGCCCGGGACCTTGTTCGCCGAGATCGCCACGCCCAGGCCCGTGCCGCAGATCAGCAGCGCCCGGTCGGCCTCCCCGGAGGCGACCTTCCGGGCCGCCTCCACGGCCACGTGCGGGTAGTCGGTGTTCTCGGTCTTCGAGACCCCGACGTCCACCACGCTCTCCACGCGGTCGTCGGCCTCCAGGTCCCGGCGCAGGGCCTCCTTGTAGTCGAATCCGGCGTCGTCGCCGCCGATCACGATCCGCAGCTTCTGCTCGCTCATGGGGTGCTCCTTCATCTCGTCGTTCACTGTCCGATGGTCTTTTCCCGGGTGCGGTGGTCCGTGGGTCCGGGTGGTCCGTGGGTGCGGGTGCCGGAGCGGCCTCAGCGGCCCGCGGCGATCTCCAGCAGCCGCAGATAACCCTCCAGCTGCCAGGCGGTGCGGCCGACGAACAGGCCGTCCACGCCGGGAATGCCCAGCAGGTCGGCGGCGTTGTCCAGGTTCACCGACCCGCCGTAGAGCAGGCCCTGCACGCGTGACCCCCAGGCCGCCGCGAGGGCGGCGAAGGGCTCGGCCAGCTCCGCGGTGGTGGCCGGGCGGCCGTGCTCACCGATCGCCCAGACGGGTTCGTAGGCGATCAGCACCCGGGCCAGCTGGTCCTCGGCCAGGCCCTCCAGGGCCCGGCCGACCTGCTCGAGGATGTGCGCCCCGGAACCGCCCGCGGCCTGCACGTGCGCCGGTTCGCCCACGCACAGCAGGGGCACCAGTCCGTGGCGCAGGGTCGCGGCGACCTTGGCCCGGACGGTCTCGTCCGTCTCGGCGAAGTGCTCGCGCCGCTCGGAGTGGCCGATCTCCACGATCCGGGCCCCGGCGTCGGCGACCTGCGGCACGGAGACCTCCCCGGTCCAGGCCCCGGCGTCCTCCCAGTGGGCGTTCTGCGCCCCCACCAGCACCCGGGGCTCCTCGGCCAGGACCTGGGCCACCGCGGCGATCGCGGTGGCCGGCGGGATCACGAAGGGCTGCACGCCCCCCAGTTCCCGTCCGGCCAGGGCCTCGGCCAGGCCCTGGGCCCAGGCGGTGGCCTCGGCCAGGGTCTTGTTCATCTTCCAGCTGGTGCCGACCCACACCGTCACGGCCGCCCCCTACCGTGCGTCCGGGCCCTGGGCGAGGAAATCGCCCAGGGCGTCCATGAGCACGGAGAAGGACAGCGCGCCGGGGTCCGGGGTGCCCAGGCTCTTGTCCCCGAGCACCTTCGAGCGCCCGCGGCGGGCGGTGATCTCCGCGGTGGCCTCGGCCGCCTGACGGGCCACCGCGGCGGCCTGCTTGATCGCGTCCGCCAGATCGGAGGAGGCCTCGAACTCCTCCAGCAGCCTCGCCCGGAACGGCAGGGCGGCGTCGACCATGGTCTTGTCCCCCGGCTGGGCCCCGCCCAGCCGCACGATCGCGTCGATCCCGGCCACGAGAGCGGCCACCACTTCCTCGGCCCCGGCGCCGGCGGAGTCGTCGAAGGCCCCGCCGGCGGCGGTCAGTGCCGCGCCCCACAGCGCCCCGGAGGTGCCGCCGGCCTCCTCGGCCCAGGCGTCACCGGCACGCACCAGGACCGTGCGGGCCCCGGCGCCGGCCTCCGCGGCGGCCCGGGCGGCGGCGGCCGCGCCCCGGGTGCCGTAGGCCATGCCCTGGCCGTGGTCGCCGTCGCCGGCGATGGCGTCCAGGCGGCCGAAGTCCTCCTCGTGCTCGGCCGCGGTGGCCTCCAGCACCTGCAGCGCCGTCAGGATCCGCCCGGTGACCTCCTGGGACTCCGGCGCGGCGGCCGGCACGTCCTCCTGCCCCGGGGTGTGCACCCCGGTGCGCGCCGGCCGGTCGGCCGTGTCCGGCGCGCCGCGGCGGAAGGCCGGGGTGTCGGCCGGGGCCAGCCAGTACCGCTCCAGCTCCTCGTCCAGGAACACCACGGTCAGCGACAGCCCGGCCATGTCGAGACTGGTGACGTGCTCGCCGACCTCCGGGGCCACCACGGTCAGCCCCTGGCCGGCCAGCCGCTCGGCCACCCGTCCGTAGACCACGAACAGCTCCTCGTACTTGACCGTGCCCAGCCCGTTGACCAGCACGGCCACCCGGCCCTCGTAGCCGTCCTGACCGCGCGCCGGCTCCTCCGCCAGCACGCCGTCGACCAGCAGGTCGGCGATCTCGTCGGCCGTGCCCATCGGCACCTCGCGCACTCCCGGCTCCCCGTGGATGCCCAGCCCGATCGCCATCTCCCCGGCCGGCACGTGGAACAGCGCCTCCCCGGCCCCGGGCAGGGTGCAGCCCTCGAAGGCCACCCCGAAGGAGCGCGTCGCGTCGTTGGCCTTCCACGCCACCCGCTCGGCCTCGTCCAGGTCGGCCCCGGCCTCGATCGCCGCACCGGCGATCTTGAACACCATCAGGTCCCCGGCGATCCCGCGCCGTTCCCGGTGCGCCTCGGCCGGGCCGGAGGCGATGTCGTCGGAGACCCGCACGATGCGCACGTCCACGCCCTCGGCGCGCAGCTTCTCGGCCGCCTGCCCGAAGTGCAGCACGTCCCCGGCGTAGTTGCCGAAGCCCAGCACCACGCCGCCGCCGTTCTCCGCCGAGCGCGCCACGGAGTACACCTGGGAGGCCGAGGGCGAGGAGAAGATGTTGCCGCACGGCGCGCCGTGGCCCATCCCCGGGCCCACCCACCCGGCGAAGGCCGGATAGTGCCCCGAGCCCCCGCCGATCACCAGCGCCGGCTGGCCCTCCGGGGTGTCGGTCGAGCGCACCACCCCGCCGTGGGCCAGGGCCACGTGCTCGGGATGAGCCGCCGCATAGCCCCGCAGCGCGTCGGACGCGAACTCCGCAGGATCGTTCACAAGAAAAGTCATCGTTCCAGCCTCGGTGGTCTCGGTGGGTCGGGGGCGGGACGGCCGCGTTCGACGTCGGGCGCCGCCGTCCCGCTCGGGGATCTCGGTACGGTGCGGCCGGCTCAGCCGGCGGGGGCGGACGCGCCGCCCTGCTGGGCGGTCTCCTCGTCGACCGGGCTGGGGCCCAGGTCCTCGAGCAGCCGGCCCATGGCCACGTAGGCCTTGTTGCGGTAGGCGACGAGGTCGTTCGAGCGTTCGGCGGGGATCTGCAGGAACCCGGCGCCGGACTTCGTGCCGAGCTTGCCGGCGTCGACGAGGTCCTGCAGGACCTTGGGCGTGGCGAAGCGCTCGGGGAACGAGGTCTGCAGGGAGGCGTAGCAGAAGGAGTAGACGTCCAGTCCCGCCATGTCCGCGATCGCGAAGGGGCCGAAGAACGGGAGGCGGAAGCCGAAGGTGGTGCGCACCAGCGTGTCGACGTCCTCGGCCGTGGCGATGCCCTCCTCGACCACCTGGGCGGCCTCGTGGAACAGGGCGTACTGCAGGCGGTTGAGGACGAAGCCCGTGACGTCCTTGACCACCGCCGCCTTCTTGCCGGTCAGCTCGACGATCTCCTTGGCCGCCTCGACCGTCTCGGGCGCGGTGGTCTCGTGGGGGATGACCTCCACGCCGGGGATGAAGGGCGCCGGGTTCGAGAAGTGCACGCCCAGGAAGCGACCCGGGTGCTCGACGACCTCGGCGAGCTGGGCGATGGAGATGGTGGAGGTGTTGGAGCCGATCACGGCGTCCGCCGGGGCGGCGTCGCTGATCCGGCGCAGCGTGGCGTGCTTGATCTCGAGCTTCTCCGGCACGGCCTCCTCCACGTAGGAGGCGTCCGCGACGGCCTCCTCGATGCTGGGGGCGGCCCACAGGTTCTCGCGCAGGCGCTCGACCGCGTCCGCCGGGAAGAGCCCGTCCGCGACGAACTGCTCCGCCTCCCCGAGGAGCCGCTCGAGGTTCCCCTCGGCGATCTCCTGGGAGATGTCGGCGAGCGCGACCCGGGCTCCGCCGAGGGCCAGCACCTGGGCGATGCCCCCGCCCATGTATCCCGAGCCGACAACCGCTACTGAACGCTGAGCCATGATCCCCATCTCCTCCGGTGTGCACGTGTTCCGTCTGTGGACACGGCGGCGCCGGAGCGCGGATCGGGAGCGACCTCGGACACCGACTCAGGCCATACCGTGTTTCCTATAGGATCCACGGACGCAGATGTGGTGTCAACCACACCGCGGCGGGAGGGCAGGTCGGAACGTGGCTCAGGCGCTCTCGTCCCGGAGGTCGCGGTCGGCGCGCTCGTACTCGCTGATCGCCCGCTCCCGCACCCCGCAGATGTGCCCGGCCATGGCGATCCGGGCCGCCGCGGCGTCACCCCGGCGCAGCGCCGTGAGGATCCGCGCGTGCTCCTCGATGGCGCTGCGCGCGTCCTGCACGCCCAGGCCGCTGAACAGCCGGAACCGGTGCACGTGCCCGCCGAGGGACTCGTAGGCGCCCAGGACGAACTTGTTGTTCGCCTGCTCCGCGATGAGCCGGTGGAAGCGCTCGTCGGCCTCCCAGTAGGAGCGGTAGTCGGAGAAGTGGGGCCCGTTCGGCGCGCCCCGGAGGTCGTCGATGGAGCGCTCGAGGGCCTCCAGGAACGGCCGGTCCGCGTGGCCGCAGGCGAGTTCGGCGTTGTAGGGCTCGATGAGCAGCCGTGCGTCCATGAGGTCCAGCAGCTCCTCGTGGGTCAGCAAGGGCGCCACGCGGTAGCCGCGCAGCGCGGCCCGGACCACCAGGCTCGTGGACTCCAGCCGCGCCAGGGCCTCCCGGACCGGCGTGGGGGAAACGCCCAGCTCGCGCGCCGTGCCGTCGATGCTGATCGGATCCCCGGACTTGAGCTCCCCGTCCATCAGGCGCGCGAGGATCTCCTTGTACACCTGGTCCGCCAGGATGCTGCGCTGCACCCACGCTCCGCCCGGAACGTCGTTCGTCATGTCGATGCCCTCGCTCACTTCTGCCCTGACAGGAATTGTCCCACGCCCCACCCGGGCCGGCTCCACACCGCCCTCTCGACGACGGCCGGAGGAGGCTGGACACCGGACCAATATCCTATAGGGTATTGGCCAACGGCTCCTCGGATGTGGTCTACGCCACAGTGCAGGAGTGGCCGGCCCCGCGTCCCGATCAAAGGTGACTCAGCTATGCACATCCTCCTTCCCGCCGCCACGGCGGATGCACTCGTCCTGGCGGAGAGGCCCACCTGGGCGCTCATCGCCATCGCGGTCGTGGCCATCGCCGCGCTGCTCTTCCTGATCATCAAGCTGCGCATGCACGCGTTCTTCGCCCTCATCATCATCAGCGTCCTCACGGGACTGGCGGCCGGCATCGGCGTGGGCGACGTCATGGCGGTGGTCATCGCCGGCTTCAGCACCACGGTGGGCAACGTGGCCCTGCTGGTGGGCTTCGGCGCGGTCCTCGGCCGCCTGGTCGAGGTCTCCGGCGGCGCCCAGGTGCTCGCCGACGCGATGCTCCGCCGTTTCGGGGAGAAGCGGGCCCCGCTGGCCCTGGCGGTCGCCTCCCTCTTCTACGCGTTCCCGATCTTCCTCGACGCCGGCTTCATCGTGATGCTGCCGATCATCTACACGGTCGCCCGCCGCCTGGGCGGCTCCTTCATGCTCTACGTGCTGCCCTCGATCGGCGCCTTCCTGATGATGCACGCCCTCACCCCGCCGCACCCCGGTCCCACGGCCGCGGCTACGGTGATGGGCGCCGACGTCGGCATGGTGGTGCTGATCGCCCTGCTGGTGGGCCTGCCCACCTGGTACCTGGCCGGCTACCGGCTCGGCCTGGCCCTCGCCAAGCGCTATCCGGACATGCCCGTGCCGAACCTCCTCGGCGAGGTGGACCTGGACGAGGACACCCCCCGGCCGGGGTTCTGGACCATCATCTTCGTCCTCCTGCTGCCGCTCGTGCTCATCTTCTTCAACACCCTGTTCACCACGCTCGAGGCGAGCGGGGCCGTGGGCGAGGACAACGTCCTGTTCCGCCTCTCCCGGCTCATCGGCAACACCCCGATCGCCCTGCTCATCGCCACGTTGTTCGCGATGTACCTGCTCTACCTGCGCCCGCGCCGCGGCCGGGGCAGCATCGGCGGGGCCCTGGAGGACCTGGTCGACAACGCCCTGGCCCCGGTCTGCTCGATCATCCTGATCACCGGCGCCGGCGGCGCCTTCGGCCGTGTCCTCACCGAGACGGGCATCGGCGCCACCATCGCCGAGGGGCTCGACGCCCTGGGCCTCCCGGTCATCCTGGCCGGCTTCCTCGTGGCGATCGCCTTCCGCGTGGCCCAGGGCTCGGCGACCGTGGCCGCCACCACCGCGGGCTCCATCATGGCCCCGGCCGTGGCCGAGCTGGGCCTGTCCGGGATCGCGCTGGCCGCCATCGTGGTCGCCATCGCGGCGGGGTCCATCACGTTCTCGCACGTGAACGACTCTGGATTCTGGCTGATCGGCAAGTTCTGCGGCTTCGACACCGTGACCACGCTCAAGACGTGGTCGGTGATCGGCACCGCGATCGGCTTCATGGCCTTCGCCCTCGCGTGGATCGTCTACGCCCTGGCCGCCTGATCCCTGCGGCCCCCACGCCCCTCCCCCGGCATCCCCCGACATCCCCCCCTGACATCGCAGGAGCACCCATGACGCACGGACAGTTTCCCGCACGACGCACGGCCGTCGTCACCGGCGCCGGAGCCGTCCGCGGCATCGGCCGCCACGTCGCCCGCCGGATGGCGCAGGAGGGCTGGGCCCTGGCGGTGCTCGACGTCGACGCCGACGGCGTCCGGTCCTTCGCCGACGAGCTCGCCGGACGGACGGCGCAGCCCGTGCGCGGCATCGCGGTCGACGTGGCCGACCCGGACTCGGTCGACGCGGCGTTCGAGGAGATCGACGCGCATCTTCCGCCGGTGCTCGCCGAGGTGAACCTGGCCGGCATCGCCAGCCCGCACACGCTCTTCGAGCTGACGAAGGACGTGTGGACCCGTGTGCTGGACGTGAACGCCACGGGCACGCTGCTCATGATGCAGGCCGCGGCACGCCGCATGATCGAGGGCGGGCACGGCGGGCGGATCGTCAACACGTCCTCGATCACCGCCTACGACGGCGGTGGGACCTTCTCGAAGACCGGCTACGCCGCGGCGAAGGCTGCCGTCCTCGGCCTCACCCGGGGCGGTGCCCGGGAGCTCGGCGGGCACGGGATCACCTGCAACGCCATCGTCCCCGGGCCCATCGACACCGACATCATGGGCGGCACGCTCACGGACGAGCGCAGGGCCGCCATGTCGGCGGCCGTGCCCACCGGACGCGTCGGGCGGCCCGAGGAGGTCGCCGCGCTGGTCAACTTCCTCACCAGTCACGAGGCCGGCTTCGTCAACGGCGCGTCCTACTTCGTGGACGGCGGCAAGCACATGGTCTGAGCCGGCACCCCGCACGTCCTTCCGGCGCCCCGTGCGCCACCGACACCACCCACCAAGGAGAGCACCATGCCGCACACCCCGGAGAGCTGGCCCATCGGGGCCGCCCTGCTGAACTTCACGGGCACCACTGCCGACGGCCGCGACCGCACCGCCGCCGGTCCCGAGGCCTGGAAGCAGACCCTGCGCGAGGTCCGCCTCGCCGGCTTCGACCACGTCGACCTCACCGACTCCTGGGTCCGCCCCGGCGACCTCGACACCGACGGCCGCCGGCGGCTGCTGGAGACGGCCCGGTCCTACGACCTCGCCTTCAGCGACATCGCGGTGACCCGCAAGAGCGTGATCACCCCGGACGAGGACCAGGCGCAGCGGAACATCGCCTACACCAAGCGCACCATCGACGCGGCCGTGGACCTCGAGGCGCCCATGGTCTGCGTGGGCCTGCACGACCCGTTCACCGAGGCGCAGAAGGACGCCACCTGGTTCTGGCTGGCGCCGGGCGCCGAGGACGAGGACACCGCGGAGAACCGGGCGAAGGCGGCCGAGCGCTTCCGCGAGCTCGGCGAGTACGCCGGGGAGCGGGGGGTCGGCCTGTCCCTGGAGATGTACGAGGGCACCTTCCTGGGCACCGCCGACAGCTCGGTGGAGCTCGTCACCGCCGTGGACCTGCCCAACGTGGGCCTGTGCCCCGACATCGGCAACATCGTCCGCCTGCACCGCGAGGTGGAGGACTGGCGCGAGATGCTCACCAAGATGCTGCCGCACGCCAACTACTGGCAGCTGAAGAACTACTTCCGGGACCACGATCCCGCCACCGGGTCCTACGCCTCCGCCCCGGCGCCGCTGGCCCTGGGCTACATCGACTACCGCGAGGCCATCGGCATGGCGCTCGAGGCCGGCTTCGACGGCCCCATGTGCGTGGAGCACTACGGGGGCGACGGGCTCAGCGTGACGGCCATGAACCGGGACTACATCCGCGGCATCCTGGCCGCCAAGCTCCCGGAGGACTGACTCCCGCGGAGCCGGCCACGCCGGGGATGGCGCCGTTGGGGCGCCATCCCCGGCTCCGTCGTTCCGGTCGCCCGTCGCCGCGGCGCCCGCGCTGATCGTTCAGCCGACTTACCTTTTCGGGTCCCAACCCGTAACGTGGAACCGATACGGCCCCGACGTGCACGCCGGCAGGCGTGCCGAGGGCCGCCCCGGACCGTCCCCGGCACCCCGGGACGGACCCGGGTCCGGACTAGGGAAGGAGCACCAGCATGCGCAAGATCCTCTTCATGGTCGGTACCGCCGTCTTCAGCCGCGTCATGGCGAAGCGGCGCGAGAACAAGGGCGGCCGCCGCTAGACGGCCGTGCCCGCCGCCCGCGGCCCCGGCAGGGAGCGCGGGCGGCAACGACGGACGGGCCCGCCCGGCATGATGCCGGGCGGGCCCGTTCGTCGTTGCGCTCTACTACTTCAGCGCGTTGGAGGCCCGCCGCTTGTTGAAGACGTCGAAGCCGACGGCGAGCAGCAGCACCAGGCCCTTGATGAACTGCTGGTAGTCGATGCCCACGCCCATGAGCGACATGCCGTTGTTGAGCACGCCCATGATCAGCCCGCCGGTGATGGCGCCGATGATGGTGCCCACGCCGCCGGTCACGGCGGCGCCGCCGATGAACGCCGCGGCGATCGCGTCCAGCTCGAACAGGTTGCCGGCACCGGGGCCGGCGGAGTTCAGGCGGCCGGTGAACACGAGGCCCGCCAACGCGGCCAGCACCCCCATGTTGACGAACAGCAGGAAGTCCACGCGCTTGGTGTTGACGCCCGAGAGCTGGGCCGCCTGCAGGTTGCCGCCGCGGGCGTAGACGTGCCGGCCGAAGACGGTCCGGTTCATGACCGCGCTGTAGGCGACCACGAGCACCCCGAGCACCACGAGCACGATCGGGGTGCCGCCGCGGGAGCTGGCGAGCAGGAAGGTCAGGCCCAGGACGACGACGACGCCGAAGACCAGCCGGGTGAGGAACCAGGCGCGGGGCTCGTCGTCCAGGCCGAGCTTGGCCCGGGTGGCCCGGCCGCGCAGCTGGCTGACGACCAGCAGGGCGGTGGCGAACAGGCCGAGGCCCACCGTGGTCCAGTCCAGGATGTTGGTCTCGGGCGGGAACAGGCCCGGGAAGAGGGACCCGCCGCCGAGCTGGCGGTACTCCGAGGGGAACCCGGTGATGCGCTGGTTCTCGAGCACGATCTGGGTCAGGCCGCGGAAGACGAGCATGCCCGCGAGGGTGACGATGAAGGCCGGGATGCCGATGTAGGCCACCCAGAAGCCCTGCCAGGCCCCCACGAGGGCGCCGACCGCGAGGGACGCCACGAGGGCCACCCACCACGGCAGGCTCCAGTCCCGGATCATGATCCCGGACATGGCGCCCACGAACGCGGCCACGGAGCCCACCGAGAGGTCGATGTGGCCGGCCACGATGATCATGACCATCCCGATGGCCAGCAGCAGGATGTAGCTGTTCTGGACGATGATGTTGGAGACGTTGTCCGGCTGGAGCAGGGCTCCGCCCGTGAGCACCTGGAACAGCGTCACGATGACCAGCAGGGCCAGGAAGATGCCGATCTGGCGCAGCCGGCTGGTGAGGAAGCGCCCGGCGTCGGCCACGGTCGAGGGCTTCTTCGGGCCCCTGGTGCTGAGGACCCGGTCCTCGTCGGCGAGGGTGGAAACCATGGTCAGTCCTTCTCCTTGGTCATGTGCTGCATGAGTCGTTCGGGGGTGGCCTCGGCGATGGGGACCTCGGCGGTGATCCGGCCCTCGGCGAGCGTGTAGATGCGGTCGCAGATCCCCAGGAGCTCCGGCAGCTCGGAGGAGATCACGAGGACGGCTTTGCCCTGCGCGGCCAGCTGGTTGATGATCGTGTAGATCTCGTACTTCGCGCCCACGTCGATGCCGCGCGTCGGCTCGTCGAGGATCAGTACGTCCGGGTCGGCGAACATCCACTTGGACAGCACGACCTTCTGCTGGTTGCCGCCGGAGAGCTTGCCGGTGACGGCCGCCACGGACGGCGCCTTGATGTTCATGCTCTTCCGGTAGTCCTGGGCGACCAGCGTCTCGCGGCCGCCGTCCACCCAGCCCGCGGAGGCCAGCTTGGGCAGGGCGGCGGCGGAGATGTTCCGCTTGATGTCGTCGATCAGGTTGAGCCCGTAGCGCTTGCGGTCCTCCGTGGCGTAGGCGATCCCGTGCCGGATGGCCTCCTGGACGGTCCGGCAGGTGATCTCCTGGCCGTTCTTGTACAGGGTCCCGGTGATGCCGGACCCGTAGCTGCGCCCGAAGATGCTCATCGCCAGCTCGGTCCGCCCGGCGCCCATGAGCCCGGCGATCCCGACGATCTCGCCGGCCCGGACGGACAGGTGCGCGTCGTCCACGACCACCCGGGAGTGCTCCTGGGGGTGGTGCACCGTCCAGTGCTCCACGCGCAGCACCTCCTCCCCGATCGCGGGGGTCCGCTCCGGGTACCGGTTGGTGAGCTCGCGGCCGACCATGCCCTTGATGATCCGGTCCTCGGTGACCGAGCCGTCGTGCAGGCTGAGGGTCTCGATGGTCCGGCCGTCGCGCAGGATGGTCACGGAGTCCGCGATCGCCCGGATCTCGTTGAGCTTGTGGCTGATGATGATGCAGGTGATCCCGTCCTCCCGCAGCCCGCGGACGAGGCCGAGCAGGTGCGCGGAGTCCTCGTCGTTGAGCGCGGCGGTGGGCTCGTCGAGGATCAGCAGCTTCACGTCCTTGGACAGCGCCTTGGCGATCTCCACGAGCTGCTGCTTGCCCACCCCGATGTCCCCGGCCCGGGTGACGGGGTTCAGGTCCAGGCCCACGCGCCGGAGCAGCTCGGAGGCCCGGACGTTGGTCTCGTTCCAGTCGATGACCCCGCGGGTGGCGCGCTCGTTGCCCAGGAAGATGTTCTCGGCCACGGACAGGAACGGGGACAGCGCCAGCTCCTGGTGGATGATCACCACGCCGCTGCGCTCGCTGTCCTTGATGTCGCGGAAGGAGACCGTCCGGCCGTCCAGGACGATGTCGCCCTCGTAGGTGCCGTGCGGGTAGACGCCGGAGAGCACCTTCATGAGGGTGGACTTGCCGGCGCCGTTCTCCCCGCAGATCGCATGCACCTCACCGCGGGCGACGGCGAGGTTGACGTCCTGCAGCGCCTTGACGCCGGGGAAGGACTTGCTGATCCGGCGCATCTCGAGCACGTGCTCGCTCATGCGGGTCTCCTTGTCTGGGGCTGGAGTGGTGGCGGGTCGGAGTGGTGGCGGGTCGGGATGGTGGCGGACCCGGTGGGAGAGGAATGCTGCGGCGGGACCGGCCGGGCGGAGGGGCCGCCCGGCCGGTCCGGGTCCCCTACTCGAGCTCGGAGGCCTCGTAGTAGCCGCTGTCCACGAGGACCTCCTGGTAGTTGTCCTTCGTGACGATCTGGGACTCCAGCAGGTAGGCGGGGACGACCTTCACGCCGTTGTCGTAGGTCTCCTCGTCGTTGACCTCCGGCTCCTCGCCCTTCATCAGGGAGTCGACCATCACGACCGCGCGCTCGCCGAGCTCGCGCACGTCCTTGAAGATGGTGGAGTACTGCTCGTCGTTGACGATCGACTTCACGGAGCCCACCTCGGCGTCCTGTCCGGTGACCACCGGCAGCTCGTCCTTGGAGTAGCCGCCGGAGCGCAGCGCGGAGATGATCCCGATCGACAGCCCGTCGTAGGGGGAGAGCACGCCGTCGAGCTGCTCGCCGCCGCCCACGGTGATGAGGTCCTCCATGCGGTCCTGGGCGGTGTCCGGCAGCCAGCGCAGGATGGCGGCCTGCTCGAACTCGGTCTGCCCGCTGGGCACGTTGAGGGTGCCGTCGTCCAGGTAGGGCTTGAGGGTGTCCATGGCGCCGTTCCAGAAGAAGGTGGCGTTGTTGTCGTCGGGGCTGCCGGCGAAGAGCTCCACGTTGAACGGGCCCTTCTCCCCGGTCGGCTCGCCGTTCTCGTCGAGGACCCCCAGGCCGGTGAGCAGCGAGGTGCCCTGCTGCACGCCCACCTCGTAGTTGTCGAAGGTCGTGTAGTAGTCCACCGTGTCGGACTCGTTGATGAGCCGGTCGTAGGCGATCACGGGGATGTCCTGGGACTCCGCGGTGTCGAGCACGCTGGTGAGCGTGGTGCCGTCGATCGAGGCGATCACCAGGGCCTTCGCCCCGCCGTTGATCATGTTCTCGATCTGGGAGATCTGGGTGGGGATGTCGTCGTTGGCGTACTGGAGGTCCACCTCGTAGCCGAGCTCCTCGAGCTCCGCCTTGACGTTCTCCCCGTCGGCGATCCAGCGCTCGGACTGCTGGGTGGGCATGGCCACCCCGATCCGGGCGCCCTCGTTGGAGCCCTCCTCCGCGCCGGCGCCGCGGCTGCCGCCGCAGGCGCTGAGGCCGAGGACGAGGGTCAGTGCGGTCACCCCGGTGAGGGTCCGCTTCAGGTGGGTCTTCGCGGTCATGGTCGTGCCTTTCGTCGGTCCGGTCCCCGGTGGCCGGAGGTCCGTGCTGGGTCCGTGCTGTGTGCGGTGGTGGAGGTCAGAGCTTCTGCGCCAGGCGATAGTAGGCGGAGTTCCAGCGCACCTCGCGCTGGAACTCGCGCAGGGTGGTGGAGTCGTCGATGAGCAGCAGCTCGGTGCCGGTGATCTCGGCGAAGTCGCGGATCACGTCCGCGCCCACCGCGGTGCTGAGCACCGTGTGGTGGGCGGCCCCGGCGGTGAGCCAGGCCGCGGCCGAGGTCGCGAGGTCCGGCTGCGGGCGCCACACCGCCCGGGCCACCGGCAGGTGCGGCAGCGGGGCGTCCGGGGGCACGACGTCGACGGTGTTGGCCGTGAGCCGGAACCGGTCGCGCATGTCGGACATCGCCACGACCACGCCCGGCCCGGCGTCGGTGTCGAACACCAGGCGCACCGGGTCCTCCTTCCCGCCGATGCCCAGCGGGTGCACCTCGAGGGAGGGCCGGGCCGTGGTGAGGGTCGGGCAGATCTCCAGCATGTGGGCGCCGAGGATCTTCTCCTCGCCGGGGACCAGGTGGTAGGTGTAGTCCTCCATCAGGGAGGCGCCCCCGAGCAGCCCGGCGCCCATCACCTTCGCGGCCCGCACCAGCAGCGCCGTCTTCCAGTCGCCCTCCGCGCCGAAGCCGTAGCCGCGGGCCATGAGCCGCTGCACGGCCAGGCCCGGCAGCTGGCGCAGCCCGCCGAGGTCCTCGAAGTTGGTGGTGAAGGCGCCGAAGCCGCCCTCCTCGAGGAACTGGAGCAGCCCGAGCTCCTGCCGGGCCCCGTAGCGCAGGGACTCGTGGCGCTCGCCGCCGCGGCGCAGCTCGGGGGCCACGTCGTAGAGCTCCTCGTACTCGGCGACGAGCTCGTCCACGCGGTCCTCGGCCTGGGCGTCCACCACGGCCACGAGGTCGTTGACCCCCCAGGTGTTCACGGAGACCCCGAACCGCAGCTCGGCCTCCGTCTTGTCGCCCTCGGTGACGGCGACGTTGCGCATGTTGTCCCCGAAGCGGGCGATCCGCAGTCCCTGGACCGCGGCCCGGCCGGCGCAGGCCCGCTGCCAGGCGGCGATCTGACCGGTGACCTCGGAGTTCGAGGCGTGGCCGACCACGGTCTTGCGCGGGACGTCGAGCCGGGTCTGGATGTAGCCGAACTCCCGGTCCCCGTGCGCGGCCTGGTTGAGGTTCATGAAGTCGAAGTCGATCTCGCCCCAGGGCAGCTCGACGTTGATCTGGGTGTGCAGGTGCAGCAGCGGCTTGCGCAGCGTGTCCAGGCCGGTGATCCACATCTTGGCGGGGCTGAAGGTGTGCATCCACGCGATCACGCCGATCACGTTGTCCTCGGCGTTGGCCTCCAGCGCGGTGCGGCGGATCGAGGCGGCGTCCTTGAGGGTGGGCCGCCACACCACGCGCACCGGCAGTCCGGCGTCGTCGAGCATCCCGACGATCGCGCGGGACTGCTCGGCCACCTGGCGGAGCGTCTCCTCGCCGTAGAGGTCCTGGCTGCCGGTGAGGAACCAGACCTCGTAGGGCTCAAGAGTGGTGCTGAGAGGGCTCAAGGGAGTGCGCTCCTGGGGTCGAGGGGGTGGTGGCGGGCTGTTGGCCGTAGACGTTCTGGTACCGGTCGAAGAGGGAGTCCACGTGGCCGGGGTCGATGGGCAGCGGCTCGCCCAGCTGGCGGGACAGGTGCACGGTGCGCGCGACGTCCTCGAGCATGGCGGCGGCCTTGACGGCGTCGCGGGCGTCCTTGCCGATCGTGAAGGGACCGTGGTTGCGCATCAGCACCGCGCGGGAGCGGTGCCCGGAGAGGGTCTCCACGATGCCGCGCCCGATCGAGTCGTCGCCGATGATCGCGAAGGGCCCCACGGGGATCTCCCCGCCGAACTCGTCCGCCATGGCCGTGAGGACGCAGGGGACGGGCTCGCCGCGGGCGGCCCACGCCGTGGCGTAGGGCGAGTGGGTGTGCACCACTCCCCCGACCTCGGGCATGTGCCGGTACACGTAGGCGTGGGCGGCGGTGTCGCTGGAGGGCGAGCGCTCCGCGCCCGGGGTGCCGGGCACGGGCCGGCCGTCGAGGTCGCAGAGGATCTGGTTCTCGGGGCCGAGCTCGTCGTAGCTCACGCCGCTGGGCTTGATGACGAAGAGGTCGGTGCCGGGGACCCGCCCGGACACGTTGCCGGCGGTCCACACCACCAGGCCGTAGCGCACCAGCTCGGCGTGCAGGTCGGCGACCTCCTGCCGGGTGCGGGCCACGCGCTCCTCGAGCTCGGGCGTCAGGGTGTTCATGCGGAGACCTCCTGGGTGGATCGGGCCTGGCGGCGCAGCGCCTTGAGCCGGCGCATGACGTCGTTGCCGCCGCGGCCGAAGTGGTCGTGCAGCGCGGTGTACTCGGCGTACAGCGCGGAGTAGGCCTCGGTGCGAGCCGGGTCCGGGGTGTACGCGCCGTGCTCCAGCCGGCCCATCGCCCCGGCGGCGGTCCGGACGTCGGGATAGGCGCCGGCGGCCACGGCCGCGTGGATCGCGGAGCCGAGGGCGGGGCCCTGGTCGCTGCCGATGACGGAGATCGGCATGCCCAGCACGTCCGCGTAGATCTGCATCAGGAACGCGTTCTTGATCAGGCCGCCGGCCGCCACGAACTCGGTGACGGGGATCCCCGAGGCCGCGAACGTCTCGACGATGGTGCGGGTGCCGAACGCGGTGGCCTCCAGCAGCGCCCGGTAGACCTCGTGGGGGCGGGTGGCGAGGGTGAGCCCCACGAGCAGCCCGGAGAGCTCGTGGTCCACGAGCACCGAGCGGTTGCCGGACTGCCAGTCCAGGGCCACGAGCCCGTGGGCGCCCACCGGCTCCCGGCTCGCCTGCTCGGTGAGCAGCTCGTGCACGCTCAGCCCACGGGCGGCGGCCTCCTCGCGGAGGGTGCCGGGCACGAAGTGGGCGGTGAACCAGCCGAAGATGTCCCCCACCCCGGACTGGCCGGCCTCGTAGCCGTAGAGCCCGTCGATGATCCCGCCGTCCACCACGCCGCACATGCCGGGGACCTCCCGCAGGGTGGCCGAGCTCATGACGTGGCAGGTGGAGGTGCCCATGATCGCGACCATCTGCCCCGGGTCGGTGGCCCGGGCGGCCGGGGCGCAGACGTGGGCGTCGACGTTGCCGACGGCCACCGCGATGCCGGCCGGCAGGCCCGTCCACGCGGCCGCCTCGGCGCTGAGCGTGCCGGCCGCGGCGCCGAGGGCGCCGACGGGGTGGTCGACCTTCTCCTCGGCGAAGCCGGCGAAGTCCGGGTTCAGCGCGGCCAGGAACTCCCGGTCCGGGTACTGCCCGTCCTGCAGGATGCCCTTGTAGCCGGCCGAGCAGGCGTTGCGCACGTAGTTGCCGGTCAGCTGCCACACGATCCAGTCCGCGGCCTCCACCCAGTGGTCCATCCGCTGGTAGAGCTCCGGGTCCTCCTCGAGCAGCTGCAGGCCCTTGGCGAACTCCCACTCGCTGGAGATCAGCCCGCCGTAGCGGGGCAGCCAGCGCTCCCCCCGCCGGGCGGCGAGCTCGTTGATGCGGTCGGCCTGGGGCTGGGCGGCGTGGTGGCGCCACAGCTTCACGTAGGCGTGCGGACGGTCCTCCAGCCCGGGCAGCTCGTTGAGGGGCGTGCCGTCGGCCACCACGGGGACCATGGTGCACGCGGTGAAGTCGGTGCCGATGCCCACCACGGCGGCGGGGTCCACGCCGGCGGCGCGCACCGCCGCGGGCACCGCCTGCCGCAGCACCTCGACGTAGTCGGCGGGCACCTGCAGGGCCCACTCGGGCGGGAGGGGCGCCCCCGTGGCGGCCAGCACGGTGTCCATCACGCCGTGCCGGTACTCGTGCACGGCGGACCCCAGCTCGGCGCCGTCGTGCACCCGCACGACCACGGCCCGCCCGGAGAGGGTGCCGTAGTCGACGCCGACGACGTACGTGGGGGTGGTGCTGCTCTGGCTCACGGTGGACCTCGTTGTCGCTCGAGCCGTTCCGCCCGGACCCGGCGGTCGGTTGCCGCCGGAGCCGAATGTGAACGGTCACATCTGCATGTCCGGGACAACGTACACCGCCATGGAGTGAGGTGCACCACAGTGTCACATAACGGTTTGGTAACGGACGGATCGGGGGGGGGGGTTAGGCGGGCGGCGGCGCCGTGGAGCGGCGCCGCACGAGCTCGGGCACCACGTCCCCGGCCTGGACAGGGCCGTCGCCGCGCAGCTCCGCCAGGAGCACCGCCACGCAGCGCCGGCCGAGCTCGGGGAAGTCCTGCCGGACGGTCGTCAGCGGCGGCAGGAAGTGCGCCGACTCGGGGACGTCGTCGAAGCCGACCACGCTGATGTCCTCCGGCACGCGCAGCCCGGTCTCCGCGAAGGCGTGCACCAGGCCGAGCGCGATGTGGTCGTTGCCCGAGACCACGCCGGTGAAGTCCCGTCGCTCGCGCAGCACCAGGCCCACGCGGTAGCCGGACTCCGCCGTCCACTCCCCCGCGGTGGCGAGCGCGGGCTCGAGCCCCCAGGCGGCCATCTCCTCGCGGTAGCCCTGGCGCCGGGCGTCGGTCTCGACCCAGCCCTCCGGGCCGGGCACGTGCAGCACCCGCCGGTGGCCCAGCTCGAGCAGGTGCCGGGTGGCCCGCCGGGCGCCGGCCAGCTGGTCCACCGACATCCGGTGGTCCGTGCCGTGCAGGGAGTGCACCGTGACGAAGGGGATCCGGATGGAGAGCTGCTCGATCACCTCCAGGGTGGCCGACTGCGGGGCCAGCAGCACCAGCCCCTCGACCGCGTGGCCCATCAGCCGGTCGAGCGCCGCCTCGATGGAGGCCCGGTCCGCGTGGTCGATGTGCGCGGTGTCCACCACGTAGCCGGCCTCGGTGGCCGCGGTCTGGACCGCCTGCAGGCTCGCGGTGGGCCCGTACTCGGCGCCCGAGGAGACCAGGGCCCCGATGATCCGGGACTCGCTGGTGACCAGGGCCCGCGCGGCCCGGTTGGGCCGGAAGCGCAGCTCCTCCATGGCCTCCAGCACCCGCCGGCGCGTGGAGTCCCGCAGGTTCGGGTGACCGTTGAGCACCCGGGAGACCGTCTGGTGGGAGACCCCGGCCGCCCGTGCCACGTCCCGGATGTTCGGGGCGCGCTGAGGGCGCGCGGCGCGTGCGCCGTCCTCGTCGATCATGGCCGAAACGGTACTCCACGGGTTCGGCCGGGCACATCCGGGACGCCCCCGGCCCCCCGGCGGCGGGGCCGGCGCGGCGGGGATGCTTGCGCGCGGAGGCCGCCGCACCGCATGGTTGACCCCGGTGCCACCCGATCGGCGGGGCGCCGTCCCCCGCGGAGGCGGAGGACTCCCACCGAACGCGGAACGGACGACACGACGCATGGAACACCGCACACTGGGCCGAACCGGACGCACCGTCTCCACCGTGGGCCTGGGCACCTGGCAGCTGGGCGCCGACTGGGGCGAGGTCGAGCCGGCCGAGGCCACCGCGGTCCTGGAGGCCGCCGTGGAGTCCGGGGTCGACTTCTTCGACACCGCCGACGTCTACGGCGACGGGCGCAGCGAGCAGACGATCGGGGCGTTCCTGCAGGAGCACCCGGAGCTCGACATCACCGTGGCCACGAAGATGGGCCGGCGCGTGGACCAGGTCCCCGAGAACTACGTCCTGGCCCACTTCCGGCAGTGGGTGGACCGCTCCCGCCGGAACCTGGGCACCGACACCCTCGACCTGGTCCAGCTGCACTGCCCGCCCACCCCGGTCTACAGCGACCAGGAGGTCTACGACGCGCTGGACACCCTCGTGGAGGAGGGGTCGATCCGCCACTACGGCGTCAGCGTGGAGCGCACCGACGAGGCCCTGGCCGCGATCGCGCGCGGGAACACCGCCACGGTGCAGATCATCCTCAACGCCTTCCGGCTCAAGCCACTGGACGCCGTGCTGCCGGCGGCGCGGGAGGCCGGCGTCGGGATCATCGCCCGGGTGCCCCTGGCCTCGGGCCTGCTCTCCGGGAAGTACACGAAGGACACCCGGTTCGCGGAGGACGACCACCGCAACTACAACCGCACCGGCAGCGCCTTCGACGTCGGCGAGACGTTCTCCGGGGTCGACTTCGAGCGCGGCCTCGAGGCGGTCCGGGAGTTCTCCGAGCTGCTGCCGGAGGGCACCCCCACCGCCCAGGCCGCCCTCGCCTGGGTGATCGCCCAGGAGGGCGTCAGCACGGTGATCCCGGGGGCGCGCAGCGTGGAGCAGGCCCGCGCCAACGCCTCGGCCGCGGACACCGGGTCCCTGGGCCGTGACCTCGACGAGGGGGTCCGCCGGATCTACGACGCCTACTTCCGCGAGAGCGTCCACCCCCGCTGGTGAGCGGGCCCGTCGTCGTGGTGCCCGGCCCCGGGGACGGGCACCACGACGACGCGGCGGGACCGGCTGCGGCCCCGGGATAGCGTGGGGGGATGGGCTGGCACATCGGCACCTCCTCGACGGCGGGTGAGGACGCCGGCGGCGCCGGGGAACGACGGATCGCCGTCCTCCCCTCGGTGCCCGGCCCCGCACGGAGGTCCCGGCGCTATCCCACCGCCTGCGGCTCGGCCGCGAGCTCGGATCGGAGGGCCGCCACGAAGGCGTCGACGTCCCCGGCCGTGGTGTCGAAGCTGCACACCCAGCGCACCTCTCCCGTCGCGGCGTCCCAGTCGTAGAACCGGAAGCGCCGCCGGAGGCGGTCGGCGACGCCGCCGGGCAGGACGGCGAAGACGGCGTTCACCTGGGTCGGCTGGGTGAAGGCGACACCGGGCATCGACCCGTCGGCGGCGCCCGCCTCGATGCCGTCGCGCAGGCGCCGGGCCATCGCGTTCGCGTGACCGGCGGTGCGCAGGTACAGGTCCCCGTCCAGGAGCGCCAGCAGCTGGGCCGAGACGAACCGCATCTTCGACGCGAGCTGCATCTGGTGCTTGCGCAGATGGACCAGCCCCTGGGACGCGGCCCCGTTCAGCACCACCACCGCCTCGGCGCCCAGCGCCCCGTTCTTGGTGCCGCCGAGGCTGAGCACGTCGACGCCGGCGTCGGTGGTGAAGGCGCGCAGGGGCAGGCCGAGGGCGGCCGCCGCGTTCGAGAGCCGCGCCCCGTCCAGGTGGACGGACATGCCGTGCGCGTGCGCGTGGTCCGTGACGGCGCGGATCTCGTCCGGCGTGTACAGGGTGCCGAGCTCGGTGGACTGGGTGAGGTGGACCACGAGCGGCTGGGCGCGGTGCTCGTCCCCCCAGCCCCAGGCCTCCGCGGCGATCCGTTCGGGCGTGAGCTTGCCGTCGGCCGCGGGGACGGGCAGGAGCTTGATGCCGGCGGACTTCTCGGGGGCGCCACCCTCGTCGACGTGGATGTGCGCCGTGTCCGCGCAGATCACGGCGCCCCAGCGCGGGAGCATCGACTGGAGGCCGACGACGTTGGCGCCCGTGCCGTTGAACACCGGCCACACCGACGCGCCCTCGCCGAAGTGCCGCACGATCACCTCCTGCAGGCGTGCCGTGTACTCGTCCTCGCCGTAGGCGGCCTGGTGGCCGCCGTTGGCCTCGGCCAGGGCGTCGAGCACCTCCGGGTGGACCCCGGAGTAGTTGTCGGAGGCGAATCCCCGCAGCTCCGTGTCGTGCAGCCTCGTCATGGGGTGCGTCGTCCTTCCTGGTCGAGTTCGATCGTGGAGTCGTTCAGTGCCGCGGCCTCGGCGCCCCACAGCCCGGCACAGGCCGTGGCGAGGCGCTCCTCCAGGCCGGCCAGGGCCCGCACCCGGAAGATCACGGCCGCGGCCCGCAGCGGGGTGCCGGCCTCGCGGGCGGACCTCGCGTACCCCTGGGCCACCGCCCGGGTCCACGCCTCGCCGGCGGCCTTGACCGCGGCGTAGTTGGCGCCGCCCGCCAGCGGACGGGCGACCGCGGTCGAGGACACGATCGCCAGCCGGCCCGCCGATGAGGCCCGCAGGTCCTCGTCGAAGGCGCGGCTCAGGTGCCGCAGCGCGGAGAACGAGGGCTCGAGCGCCCGGTAGTCGTCCTCCGTCTGCCCGGCGAGCCCGCCGCCGCCGCGCCAGCCGCCGACGAGGTGCAGGAGCCCGTCGATCGGCACACGGTCGTGGCGCAGCCGGCGGGCGAGCGCGAGCACCGCGGGCTCGTCCGCGAGGTCCAGCGCGTCCACGCGGGCTCCTTGGGCTGCGAGCGGCGCGAGCTTCTCGGCGCTGCGGCCCGTGGCGACGACGCGGGCCCCGGCGGCGGTCAGGACGCGGGTCGCCGCCAGCCCGGAGGCGCTGGTCGCGCCGGCGATCAGCACGGTGCGGCCGCTCAGGTCTGTCAGGTCGGTCATCGCTCAGCCGTCCGAGGCGCGGATGCCGGTCGTCGAGGCGATGACGGCTCGCATCCTCTTCTCGAGCGCCTCGAAGAACATCGAGAGGGGGAACTCGTCGTCCAGCACCAGGTCCGTGTACCCCTTCGGTGGTCCGGCGAGGACCTCGCGCGGGAGCCCCTGCGCCCACGCCGAGGCGGGGTGCGGGGTGACCACGGAGGCGACGAGCTCGTAGGCCTTCAGCCAGTGCACCGTCTTCGGCCGGTCGATCGACTCCCAGTACAGCCGGTCGATGGCGTCGCCGAGCCCGACCACCGCGTCGGCGACCCGGTCCCAGTCGATGCTGAGCTCGACGTCGCGCCACTGCAGCACGTGCCGGCGGTGGAGCCAGGCGAACAGCAGCTGCCCGCCCAGCCCGTCGTAGTTGCGGACCCGCGACCCGGTGACGGCGAAGCGGAAGATCCTGTCGAAGATCACCGCGTACTGCACGAGCCCGGCGTGCCGGCGGGTCTGCTCCTCGAGCCCGGTGAGCTCCTCGCCGGCCGCCGCGCGCGCCGTGAGCGCGCGCTCGATGGTGAGCGACTCGCGGAACGCCGTGAGGTCGCAGCGCAGCTCCTCCAGGGAGTACAGGAAGAACGGCATGCGCTGCTTGATCATGAAGGGGTCGAACGGCAGGTCGCCGCGCATGTGCGTGCGGTCGTGGATCATGTCCCACATCACGAAGGTCTTCTCGGCCAGGTCCTGGTCGGCGAGCAGCGCCGCGGCCTCGTCGGGCAGGTCCAGCTGGGTGATGCCGGCGGCCGCGGTGACCACACGGCGGTAGCGCGCCGCCTCGCGGTCCTGGAAGATGGCGCCCCAGGTGAACCGCGGGGTCTCCCGCCCGGCGACCGTCTCGGGGAACAGCACCGCCGAGTTCGTGTCGTAGCCCGGGGTGAAGTCGATCAGCCGCAGGGACACGAACAGCTCGTTGTCGTAGTCCCCGGCCTCGAGCGCGGCGATGAACTCGGGCCAGATCACCTCGACGATCAGGGCCTCGACGTACCGGTGCGCCGACCCGTTCTGGGTGCACATCGGGAACACGACGAGGTGCCGGAGGCCGTCGACCCGGTGCCGCTGCGGCTGGAACTCGACCAGGGAGTCCAGGAAGTCCGGCGCCCCGAACCCCCCGTCCGCCCAGCGGGCGAAGTCGGCCGGCAGGGCCGTCAGGTACGCCGCGTCGTGCGGGAACAGCGGAGCCAGGTCCGCGACCGACGCCACGATCCGCCCGACGAGCTCGCGCGCCGCCGGGTGGTCGGAGGCCTCCGGAATCGATCCGTCCGCGATCTGCAGCGCCTGCAGGTCCGTGGCCGCCGCTCTGAGCCGCAGCCACGCGGGGTGCGACTCCACGGAGCAGGCGTCCTCCACGACCTCGGGCTCTCCGATGACGGCCGGCACGGTCTGCAGTGACGTGGACATGAAAACCCCCCCATCCGGGAAATCGACGGAAATTCTACGGTGACACCGCTCACATGCAGGAAGATTCACACGCACCGGGGGGACTGTCAACCCTCGCGCCCCGAGCAGCTGATACCGTTCGGCCCATGGACGACCCTGTCGACGTACGCCTGGCCACCGAGGTGTCCCACGACCCGCGCGCCACCCTCGCCCAGCTGTCCGAACGGGTCGGCCTCTCCGCCTCGGCCGTGCAGGCTCGCCTGCGCAAGCTCGAGGGCAGCGGTGTGATCGTCGGCTATCAGGCGATCCTCGACCCCGAGGCCGTCGGCAGGCCGCTGTCGGCGTTCATCGAGATCACCCCGCTCGATCCCCGGCAGCCCGACAACGCCCCCGAGCTGCTCCAGCCGCTCACGGCGATCGAGGCCTGCCACTCGGTGGCCGGGGACGCCGCCTACATGCTGTTCGTCCGGGTGGGCTCGCCCAGGGAGCTCGAGGCGCTCGTCAACGAGGTCCGCCACACGGCCTCCGTCAACACCCGCACCACAGTGGTGCTGCAGACCTTCTACGAGCACCGGCCGATGCTCCCCGCCGCCGGGGCCTGAGGCCGGCACCGACACCGGCCCCCGCGAGGAGCCCGGACCGACCGGAGGCGCCGCCCGGAACCCGCCCGGACGGCGCCTCGCCCCGCCTCCGCGGCGGGCAGCCTGCACAGATCAGGAGCTCAGGAGATCTGCAGCCCGCCGTTGATGTCGTAGGTCGCCGCGGTGATGTACCCGGCGTCCTCGCCGACGAGGAAGGCGAGCAGTGCGGCCATGTCCCGCACGGTGCCCACGCGGCCCACGAGGATGTCCTCGGCCATGCCCGCCTTCCGCTCCTCGCTCAGCGTGCCGCCCATGATGTCGGTGTCCACGGGGCCGGGGGCGATGCAGTTCACCGTGATCCCGTGCTCGCCCATCTCGCGCGCCACCGCCCGGGTGAAGCCGATGATCGCGGCCTTGGAGGCGCTGTAGGCGGACTTGGAGTAGGTGCCGCCCCCGCGCTGGGCGGAGATCGAGGAGATGCTGACCACCCGGCCCAGCTTCCGCTCGATCATCCCGGCCAGGATCCGCTGGGTCACCAGGAACGTGCCGGTCATGTTGATCGCGAAGACCCGGTCCCAGGTCTCGCGGGTCTCGTCCATGAAGTCGGTGGGCGAGCTGATCCCGGCGCAGTTCACGAGGGCCACGATCGCGGGCAGCTCGGCCTCCACCCGGGCCACGGCCTCGTGCACGGAGGTCTCGTCCGACACGTCGGTGCGCAGCCCGAGCGCCGGCACGCCGTGCCGGTCGGCGATGTCCCGGGCTGCCTCGGCGGCCGCGTCGCCGTCGATGTCCAGGATGGCCACGCTCCAGCCCTGGCTCGCGAGCAGGTCCGCGGTGGCGCGGCCGATGCCCCGCTCGGAGGCGGCGCCGGTGAGCACGGCGGTGCGCTGGGCGGGGAAGGCAGGGGTCTCGGTCATGTCAGTCATCTCCTGTGCTGTGGTGGTCGAGCGGGTTCGGGGTCGGGTGGTCGCGTGCGGGGGCGGCCGGGCGGCCGATGTAGTGCTCGTAGTCCTCGTAGGTCTGGTCCAGGTGCTCCTCCATCGCCGTGCGGGCGGCCGCGGGTTCGCGGGAGGCGATGGCCGCCAGGACCAGCCGGTGGTGCCGGATGGCGTGGCGCTGGACCTCCGGGAAGGCCGAGGTGGCCCGCCGCTCGGTGTAGAGCAGCTGGGAGAGCTGGCCCAGCAGCACGGGCACGAACGGGTTGCCGGAGGCGCGCAGCACGGCGTCGTGGAAGGCCATGTCCGCGGCGGTCACGGCCTCGAGGTCCTGCGCGGCGTGGGCCCGCTCCAGCTCCTGGACGGCGGACTCCATGGCGGCGAGGTCCGCGTCGGTCACGTGCTGGGCGGCCAGCTCCGCCGATCCGGTCTCCACCATGCGCCGGACCTCCAGCAGCCGCAGGGCCACCTGGTTCGAGGCCACGCCTCGGGAGGCCGCCTTCAGGATGGCCTCCAGGCCGGTCCACGCGTCCGGCGGGTTGACGAAGGTCCCGAGCCCGCGACGGACCTGGACGATGTTCTGCGCCTGCAGGGCCTTGAGCGCCTCCCGGACGGTGAGCCGGCTGACCTCCTGCTCCCTCGCGATCTGCGCCTCCGGCGGCAGGGCCTCGTGCGGTGCGATCTCGCCGCGCAGGATGCGCTCGAGCATCTCCTCCGCGACCGACTCGACCAGCGACTTCCTAGCCATCGGCACGCCACCCCGGCCTGCGGGGGACGGTCCGGCGGCCGGTGGTGCCGTCGCCGAGGACGAACGTTGGAGAAGTCACAGCAGCCCTGCCCCCTTGTCAGATGTCTTATCTGTGATTAGCCTCACATGAACCGTTCCGCCCGTCAATTCCCCGGCACCGGGCACCGCCGCCCGGGCGCCGCGCGTCCTCCACCGTCCGCAAGGAGCTGCATCACCGTGGATCTCCAACTCCTCCTGGCCCTGGTCCTGGGCATCGCCACCATCATCGTCCTGGTGCTGCGCACCCGCCTGGACGCCTTCGTGGCCCTCCTCATCGCCGCGCTCGTCACGGGTCTGGTCGCGGGCCAGCCCGTGCTCGAGATCGTCGACGCCATCACCACCGGATTCGGCAACACCCTGGCCTCCATCGGGATCGTGATCGGCCTCGGGGTGGGCATCGGCAAGATCCTCGAGGTCTCGGGGGCCGCCAACGCCCTGGCCCTGGCCTTCCTGCGCGTCTTCGGCCACGGCCGCGAGCCCTGGGCGATGGGCAGCGTGGGCGCGCTGGTCTCCATCCCGGTGTTCTGCGACTCCGGCTACGTGATCATGAACCCGCTGGCCCGCTCGATCGCCCGGGTGAAGCGCGCCGGCTACGTGACGCTCGCCCTGGCCCTGGGCTGCGGCATGACCCTGACCCACCACCTCGTGCCGCCGACCCCGGGCCCGCTGGCCGTGGCCGGCATCCTCGGGGCGGACCTCGGCGCGCTCATCCTGGGCGGCCTGGTCTTCACCGTGGTCCTGCTGCCCGTGGTGGTCCTCTACGCGCGCTGGATCGGCCCCCAGCTCGAGCCCCGGGTCGAGGAGCACGTGCGCGAGGCCGTCTACGGCACGGTGGCCACCGCCGGCGTGGGCGGGTCCGCCTCCGCCGGGACGGGCTCCTCGGGCGCCGGCACCTCGGACGCCGGGCTCCGGGACGGGCTGGACGAGGAGGCCCGGCAGCCGGTCACCGCCGATCCCGCCGTCGACCTCGGCGAGCCGCCGGCCGGGGCGAAGCCGCACCGGGTGGGCGCGTTCGTGGCGTCCCTGCCGCTGCTCATCCCCCTGGCCCTGATCATCCTCAACACCGTCACGGGAGCCATCGACCAGAACGCCCAGGGCGTCATCGGCGGCGACGAGTACGAGCCCTCCGCCTGGGCCGTCCCGTTCGCGTTCATCGGCAACCCCGTCGTGGCGCTGATCATCGGCATGGTGCTGGCCCTCTACGTCCTGCTGCCCCGGTGGACGCCGCGCAACAAGGCGCACGGCTGGTTCGCCGAGGCCGCGGCCTCGGCCGGGCTCATCCTGCTCATCACGGGTGCCGGCGGCGCGCTGGGCCAGGTGCTGCGCAGCTCCGGGGTGGGCGACGCCCTCGCCGAGGCCATCGCCGCGACCCCGCTGCCCGCCTTCCTGGTGCCGTTCCTGATCGCCACGCTGGTGCGCATCGCCCAGGGGTCCGGGACGGTCGCCATGATCACCGCGGCCTCCGTGTCGGCGCCGCTGGTCGGGACCCTGGGCATCGACCCCGTCGTCGCCGCCCTGGCGTGCACCGCCGGGTCCATGGTCTTCAGCTACTTCAACGACTCCTATTTCTGGGTGGTCACCCGCTTCACGGGTCTGCAGGGCACGGACGCCCTGCGCGGCTGGTCCGGTATCACCACCGCGGTGTGGGCCGGGTCCATCCCGCTGCTGTTCGTGGCGAACCTGATCCTCAGCTGATCCGCACGGACCCCGCAGGGGCGGCGCGCCGGGAGCGCGCCGCCCCGTACGCTGTCCGGAGATCCCCGCTTCCCGTTCCGAAAGGACGCACCGTGCTCACCGACGCTTCACCGGCCACCGCCCGGCGGGCCCGCCGGGGCCTCGGCTTCCTCGGCGTGCTGCTGATCGGGGTGAACCTGCGGGTGGGCTTCGTGACCGTGGGCCCGCTGCTCGAGGAGATCAGCCGCGACCTGGGCATCTCCGCCGGGCAGGCCGGGCTCCTGACCGGCCTGCCTCTGGCCATGTTCGCGCTGTTCTCCCCGGTGGCGCCCGCGGTGGCGGCCCGGACGGGCCTGGACCGGGCGCTGTGGCTGTCCCTGCTGCTGCTCACGGCCGGGATCGTCGGCCGTTCCGCGCCGGTGCCCGGGGCCGTGTGGCTCGGCACCGCCCTGGTGGGCATCGGCATCGCGTTCCTCAACGTGCTGCTGCCCTCGCTGGTGAAGCGGGAGTTCCCGCAGCGGGTGAGCCAGGTGACCGGGCTCTACACCTCGATCCAGGGCGCGGTCGCGGCGGCCGGCTCCGCCCTGGTGGTGCCCATCGCCCACGCCGGGACGGGTGGGTGGCGTCTGGCCCTGGCGGTGTGGGCGGTGCTCGCCGCGCTCGCGCTGCTGCTCCTGCTCCCGTGGCTGCGGCAGCGGCCCGCCGCCGCCGGCCCGCACGGGACGGCAGCGGACCGCTTCCGCTCGCCCTGGCGCTCTGCCCTGGGCTGGCAGGTCACCCTGTTCATGGGTCTGCAGTCGGTGGCGTTCTACGTCTACATGGCGTGGCTGCCCAGCATCGAGCGCAGCCACGGCGTCTCGGCGACCACCGCCGGCACGCACATGGCCCTGTTCCTGCTGGTCGGCATGGCGGCCAGCCTCAGCTCCGGGGCGCTGATGCACCGGTTCGGCGACCAGCGGGCCGTGGCGTTCGGCGGGGCCCTGCTGGCGCTGGTCTCCTACGCGGGCCTGGCCGCCGCCCCGGGCCTGGTGCTGCTGTGGGTGGTGCTCGGGGCCGCCGGCTGCGGCAGCCTCATCGTCGTGGCCCTGTCCCTGTTCAGCCTGCGCTCGAGCGGCCATCAGCAGGCCGCGGCGCTGTCCGGGATGGCCCAGTCCGTGGGCTACGGGCTGGCCGCGGTCGGACCCGCCGTCTTCGGCGCCCTGTACGACGCCGGTGGGCGCTGGGAGCCGCCGCTGCTGATCATGGCGGGCCTGATGGTGGTGCTGTGCGGCGTCGCGCTGCTCGTGGGCCGGGACCGCGTCATCGCTCCGCCGGCCTGAGGCGCGGCCGGACAGCGCAGCGCCGCCCGGCCGAGCGGCGGGGCGGCGCTGCGGTCAGGACCCGGTGCGGCGGATCAGGCCATGTGCGGCCGGGCGAACCACTGCTTGATCGGGGCCTTGAACGCGGTCACGAGCCACAGGACGTTGACCACGACGAAGGCAATCGCAAGGATCAGCGAGACGATGCCGAGGCCTGCGATCGCCATACCGCCGACGAGCAGACCGAGGACAGTCGAGACGACGCTGATGATGCCCAGGACGATGCCCAGAATGCGGGCCCAGTTCTTGCCCTTCTTCAGGAACACGTAGATCAGGGCGTACAGGGCCATCGCGACGACGATCAGCACGATGGAGGTGATGGTCGCGGTGCCCTGGAGCGAGGCGATCTGGTCTGCGGATAGGCCCGACTCCTCGAGCACAGCTGTTTGGTCCCCGGAGAAGCTCGTGAACAGCGAGACGAGCTGGCTGAGCAGGTAGAGCCCCGCCGAGGCGAGGGTCAGGGTCAGCAGCCGGCCGAGCTCGGGCGGGGCCGCGGCGGGCCGGCCGCCGCCGTACTGGTCGCCGCCGGACGCGTTGTAGCTGGGCGGGCCGGAGGGCTGGCCGGGCCGGTCGGGATACGGATTGCTCACAGGGGTCTCCTTCGGTGGTACGGACAGAGCACGCCCTCCCATCCTCCCCGGGAATTCGCGACTGCACCTCCGCCGCGCGGCCGAGGCGTGCCCCCTTTTCTGCGCCGGGCCTCCCCCGGGAGAGGCAGCGCCGCTCAGGCGAGGAGCCGCGCGTAGACCACGTAGTTGTCGTCGAACAGCCCGGTGGCCGGGTCGTAGCCGTCGCAGGTGATCAGCCGCAGTTCCGCCCCCGCGGTGTCGCCGTAGACCTCATGGGTGGGAAACGCGTTCTTGGCGTACTGCTCCCCGCGCTCGACGGCGAAGACCGCCGTGCTGCCGTCCTCCCGCAGCACCTCGATCCGGTCCCCGGGCACCAGCCCGCGCAGACCGGCGAACACCCCGGGCCCGCCGTCGGTGGCGTTGACGTGGCCCAGCAGCACCGCGGGCCCGCGCTCGCCCGGGGTGGGCGAGCCGGTGTACCAGGACGCGGGTGCGCCGGGATGGGTGGGCGGCACCTCGAGCGAGCCGTCGGCGCGCAGGCCGAGGTGCAGCAGCTCGGAGGAACCGCCCGCCGACGGGATCCGGACCGACACGGGCGCGGAGGCCGCCAGGGCCACCGGACCCGGAGCCGGGACGGGAGCGGCCTCGGCACCGGGCGCCGGCGGTGCCGAGGGTGCGGCGACCGGACTCGGTGACGACCTCACCGGGGGTCCGGCCGGCTCGTCCGCCGGAGCGGCCGGCGAGGAGCGCGGGGAGGAGGTCGCGGACGCCGTCGGCGACGGCGCCGTGGGCTGCGCGGGCGCCTCGGCCGCGCAGCCGCTCAGCAGCAGCAGGAGGAGTGCGGCCGCCGCAGGGGCCAGGCGGCCCCTGCGGCGGCCGGTGGTCGGATCCGTCACGGGGATCGGCTCCCGGTGCGCCGGACGGGCTCGGGCTACGCCCGGGCGGTGCTGCGCCGGCGCACCGCCACCGCGGCTCCGGCGGCCAGTGCGAGGCCGCCGCCGAGGACGAGTCCGCCCGTCCCGGAGCCGTCCTGCACGGCCGCGCCGGTGTCGGCACCGCCCACGGGTACCCCGTCCATCTGGGTGTACGGGTCGATGCCGGGCACCTCGCCGGGCTGGGCGTCGGGGCCGGGACCCGCACCGGGGATCCAGTCGATGATGGTGTGGGTGTACCCGCCCTGGTCGTTCTCCACGGGGATGCGCGTGGGGTCGTAGGTCCAGTCGGCGCTCTCGCACACGACCCCGTCGCCGTCCTCGTCCACGAGGCTCGCGCTGTAGCTGACCGAGCCGACGGGGATGTTGTAGACGCCGTACTGGTTGGCCGTGGCGCAGTCGGTGAAGACCATCGGATCACCCGGCGCGGCCGTCGCCGGTGCCGCCGTCAGCGCCGAGAACCCGAGGGCAATCATCAGGGCCGCACCAGCTGTGTTCTTGTTCATGGAGTCCTCACAATCTCGCAGAGGAAGGGTTTGCAAAGGCATCGTAGGCAGGCGGGGAGTGCGGCGTCACGTGTCAAATCGTGATCCGTTCCCGGGCGCGCCGCGAGCACGCAGATGACGCCGCGGCATCCCCGATGTCCGGCCTGACCGGGCACTGTGTGACGCTCCCCCGCGCGTGCATGACGCCCGCCCCTCGCCGCCCGCTGCGGCGGCATCCCCCGGCCCGGGGACAGAGGTCCCGGGGCCGGACCCGCTCAGGCCCCGGTGTCGGGGCGCTCGTACCCGCCGAGGGTCAGCCGGCTCGCGGCGGCCTCGTCCGCCACGATCGTGGTGCGGCGGTGGAACTGCAGCACCGACGCCGGGCACCGGGCCGCCACCGGCCCCTCCACCGCCGCGGCGACGGCCTGCGCCTTGCGCTCGCCCTGGGCGACCAGGAGCAGCTGCCGGGCCTCCAGGATCGTGCCCAGCCCCTGGGTGAGACAGTGCGTGGGCACGTCGTCGGGAGCGTCGAAGAACCGGGCGTTGTCGGCGCGGGTCTGCGCGGACAGCGCCAGGACCCGGGTGCGGGAGCTCAGCGCCGAGAGGGGTTCGTTGAAGCCGATGTGGCCGTTGGTGCCGATGCCGAGGATCTGCAGGTCGATGCCGCCGGCCGCGGCGATCGTCTGCTCGTAGTCCTGGGCCGCGCCCTCCAGGTCCGCGCGGACGCCGTCCGGCACGTGGATCCGCTCGGCCGGCAGGCCGAAGGGCTCCGCGACCTCCCGCCGCAGGTACGCGGCATAGCTGTGCGGGTCGTGGCCGGGCAGACCGACGTACTCGTCGAGGGCGAAGCACTCGAGGCGGGACAGGTCCAGTCCCTCCTCCCTGCGGCGGCGGGCCAGCTCCCGGTAGATGCCCACGGGCGAGGAGCCCGTGGCCACGCCGAGCACCAGGGCGGGCTGCGCGACGATCCGATCGGCCACGACGCCGGCCGCGTGCGCCGCGACGTCCGCGGGGGTGGGCAGGACGACCACGTCCACTCCGGGCCTCCTTCGCTCGGCGGGACCTCCATTGTCCCCCGGAGGCCGGGCCGTCCGCCGGACACCCCGCGGGATCAGTCCACGAGCTGGGCGTAGACCACGTAGTTGTCGTCGAACTCGCCGGTGGCGGGGTCGTAGCCGTCGCACGTGATCAGCCGCAGCTCGGGGCCCTCGGTGTTGCCGTAGACGGACAGTGTGGGGAAGGCGTCCTTGGCGTACTGCTCCCCGCGCTCGACGGCGAAGACCGCCGTGCTGCCGTCCTCCCGCAGCACCTCGATCCGGTCCCCGGGCACCAGCCCGCGCAGACCGGCGAACACCCCGGGCCCGCCGTCGGTGGCGTTGACGTGCCCGAGCAGCACGGCAGGCCCCACCTCCCCCGGGGCGGGCGAGCCGGTGTACCAGGCGGCCGGCGCGCCCGGGTCACCCGGGGGGACGTCCAGGGAGCCGTTGTCGCGCAGGCCGAGGTGGAGCAGCTCCGAGTCGGTGCCGGCGGCCGGGATGCGGACCGAGACGGGCGCGGAGACGGCCGTGCCCGCCGGGTCGGCGGCGGGAGTCGGCGTGGCGGACTCCCGCGGCGTCGGGGCTGGGGTCTCCGGGGCCGTCGTGACCGACGGGGTCGGTGCGGACGACCGGGCGGCGGACGCGCCGGCGGACGGCCCCTCCTCCGGCTGCGCGGGGCCGGTGCCGGCGCAGCCCGCCAGCAGGAGCGCAGCGACCGCCGCGGAGGCCAGGTGGCCCCTGCGGCGGTCGCTGGACGAGCTCTTCACGGACGACAACCTATCCGATCGGCTCGACGTGCCGGGCGGTCTCAGACCCGGGCGGCGCGACGGCGCACCACCACGGCGGCACCGGCGGCCGCGGCCAGGGCCAGGCCGCCGCCGAGGGCGACACCGCCGGCCGGGGACTCGTCCTCGACGACGACACCGGTGTCGGCCGCGCCCGCGGGCACCTGACCCATCTGGGAGTACTGGTCGGTGGCCCAGGACTCGGGCACCCAGTCGACGATGACCTCGGTCTGAACACCATCGTCGGTGCCGTCGGCGTCGCAGCCGAAGCCGTCGCGGTCGCGGTCCAGGTGCAGGCCGTAGCGGGGGTCGGAGGCCGGGATGTTGACGGCGCCCACAGCGCGGGCCTCCGTGCAGTTGTCGAACACGCCGTCCGCGACAACCTGCTCTGCCACAGGCGGGACGGGCGTAACAGGAACGTTGGGTGCGCCGGGCGTGAGAAACCCGATGCCCGGACCGTTGGCCTCACATGCCCGACCGTCACCTTCGGAGTCGAGGTCAGGGCTGTACTCGGGCGTGCCCCGAAGGATGATGCCGTAACCGGCGTTCTTGGCCTCGGTGCAGTTCTGGAACACCGGCGCTGCCGTCGCCGGCGCCATGGACAGGCCGGTGAATCCGGCGGCGGCGAGCACGGCCGCTCCTGCTGCGATCTTCTTCATGGGGGTCCCCTTGGATCGTTCCGTTGTTTGCAGACGCATCGTATGAACGACAGGCCACCGTTGTGGGGACACGCCGCCGGCCGTGTCGCGCAACGGCCGAAAAGCCCGGGATTCCGGGCCTCACGCGGTCGCGCCGGCACGAACGCCGGGGTTTCCGACCGGTCGCCGACGCCACAGCGCCTGCCGGATATCCCCCAAGCAGGGGACACGACAACAAAGTCATCTGCCGGGGGACTCGGCCCACGCTCCCCGCATCGGTCCGCCCGGGCCGCGGCGTGGTCCCGGTGGCCGCCCGGGGCGGGCGTCGTTGGGCCTGCGGGCACGAACACGTGCCACAGGGGCTCCGCGCGCGGCGTCCCGGACCGTGCGCGCGATCCGGAGGCCCCCGCGCCCCGGTGGTCACCGTTCCAGGGTCCGCCTCGGCGGCACGCCGTAGACCGCCCGGTAGGCGCCGGCGAACCGCCCCGGGTGGGCGAAGCCCCAGCGCGCGGCGATCTCCCGCACGGTGTCCCCGCGCACGGGGTCGCCGGCGAGCAGGTCGGCGTGGGCGGCGGCCAGCCGGGTGGTGCGCAGATAGGCGGCCGGGGTGAGGCTGCGCGGGTGGTTGGCCCGGAAGGCGCGCACCAGGGCTTCGGTGGTGGTGCCGGCGGCGCGGGCGGCGTCCTCGACGGTGACGGGCAGGGAGGCGTGGTCGTCGAAGAAGGCCACCGCGATGCGGTAGACCCGTGTCTGGGCCGCCATGGACAGGGTCCGCTCCTGGCGATCCCCCACCAGGGGGAAGCACTCCAGCATGGCCACGGCCAGGTGGCGGGTCAGCTGCGAGCGCACCAGGGGCTCGGCGAAGGCCGCGGAGTCCACCGTGTCACGGGCCATGCCGGCAAGGTCGGCCCAGTACCGTCCCAGCCGGTCGGTGACCGGCCGTGCGGAGGCGAAGGCCACGGGCGCCTCGGTGCCGTAGACGGTGTCGGCGACTCCCTGCAGCAGCGGACGGGTGAGGTTGATGGTGGTCGCCGCCAGGGCGTCCCCGACGACCAGAATGGGGTGACCGGGACGGAACAGCACCGGGGAGCGGAGGCCGGTGCCGGCCTCCGTACCGGTCGACCACTCGTAGCGGGTCGCGCGGCCGTCGGTGACGCCGAACACCTCGGTGTCTCCCCAGGAGGAGAACGGCCCGTCCAGGCCCAGCCGCACCACCGACAGGTGCTCGTCGCCGTCGTGGCGGTGCCGGTAGCAGAACTCCGGACGGGCAGGGGTGAACGAGAAGGGCACGCGCACCTCGGCGAAAAGGGACGCGACGGCCTCCGGCTCCCTGACCGTGACCTCACGGTGGAACAGTGCGCTCATCGGTGTTCTCCCCGTCGACTCGCTGTGCGCGGATGAGACGTCCGGGCGCTGCCCCCCACCGGACCTCCCGCTCCAGTTTACGGCCCCTCCCCCCTGACCGGGACACGACCACGAGAACCCCGAGCCGGTCACCACGGCCCGCCGCCGCGCTCCGGCCGCGCCCTGGCCCCCTGCGCCCCACGGTGAGGCGGAATAATCTGGACCCATGGGCTCGTCAGAGGGATGGTCGGTCCTGACCACCCGTGACCCGGAGGAAGGCCGCGCCGCGCTCCAGCAGGCCTACCGCCGTCTGCGCCTGCCGCGACCGGAGGTGAGCAGGTTCGAGCTGTCCCTGGCCGGCACCGCCTACGGGCCGCTGACCGCCCAGCGGCTGCGGCTGATCGGCTGGGACAGCACCGGCGCCAACGACAGCACCGGACTGCTGCGCATCGGCTGCGTGACCCACGGCCGATTCCTGGCCCGTTCCCACCGCACCGAGGTCACCGGGGGGCCCGCTTTCCTCTTCCCCTCCGGCCCCTACGCGGCCCGGTGGAAGGACCTGGGGCTGAACACCCTCACCGTCGAAGCCGCGTTCGTCGAGGACCACGCCCGGGCGCTGACCGGGCGCACCGACTTCCGGCTGGAGTTCACGGGGCACCACCCGCTCACCGAGACCCACCGGAAGTACTGGCAGGCCACGGCCGGGCACGTCGTCGAGCACGTAATGGTCAACCGGGTCGCCGCGGCCAGCCCGCTGCTGCTCGAGCAGAGCCTGCGCGGCCTGGCCACCGCGGTGCTGCAGACCTTTCCCAACAGCTTCCTCGAGCACGGCGAGGACCCGCACCCTTCGGCGCAGGTCCACCCCGCGGCGCTGCGACGGGCGATCGCCTACATCGAGACCCACCTGGCCGAGCCCATCGGCCTGCCCGAGATCGCCGCGGCGGCCCGGCTGAGCCCGCGGGGCCTGCAGGCGGCCTTCCGCCGCCACCTCGACACCACACCCATGGCCTACCTGCGCACGGTCCGGATCGACGCCGCCCACACCGACCTGCTCACCGCCGCCTCGCGCGGGGACACCGTGACCGCGGTGGCCGCCCGGTGGGGCTTCGCCCACCCGGGTCGCTTCGCCGCCGCCTACCGCGCCCAGTACGGGGAGGCGCCGGGGGACACCCTGCGCCGCTGACCCGGCCGTCCCCGCGCGAGGTCTCACCCGCCGGCCGGCGGCCCGCGCACCGGCGACCTAGCGAGCCGCGCCGGCGGGACCGAGTTCACGGACCACGTGCGCGACGACGGGGCCGAAGTCCGGTGCAGCCTCCGCCGGGCCGGCCGTCAGCGCGGTCACGTACAGGGCGGCCCAGGCGGCGGCGCGGCGCCACACGTCGGCGTCGCAGTGCCCGGTGCCCTCGGCGACCGCCCGGAACGCGGCGCGCTGTGGAGCGTCGAGGACCAGCCACGCGGCGGCGAGGTCCGAGGCCGGGTCCCCGGCGCAGACGTCGCCGAAGTCGATGAGCCCGGCCAGCCGCCCGGCCCGGTGCACGAGGTTCCAGGGGTGCGGGTCGCCGTGCAGCCAGACCGGCGGCCGGGACCAGGGCGCGGCCCGCACCCCGTCCTCGACGACGCCCCGGAGCCGCTCGGCGGTCCCCCGCCCGAGCGCGGCCGCCGTGGCCGGCCAGGAGACGGGCACGGTGCGGAGCCGCTGGGCGAGGGGGACGCCCCGGTAGGGATTGTGCGGGGCGTCCGGCGGCGCGGGCGCGTGCAGGGCGCTCAGCGCCCGGGCCAGGTCGGTGGCGAGCCGGGCGCGGCGGGCCACGGGCAGCAGCGCGACGGCCTCCCCCTCGACCCACCGCGTGAGCAGCCAGGGCCAGGGGTAGCCGGCGCCGGGCCGGCCGGCGAACACCGGCACCGGCGCCTCGATCCCGAGGGCGCCCAGCGGAGCGCTCGCGGTGGCCGTCCAGCGCTGCTCGTGCACCAGGCAGGGCACGGCGGCCTGCCGGACGGGCAGGCGCACCGCGTGGGCGGGCCCCAGCCGGAACATCGCGTTGTCCCAGCCCTGAGAGGTCGGCACCGGCGGCAGCTCGGCCAGCGCCCGCAGCGCGGCGGGCAGCTGCTCCTGCAGGAGGCGGCGCACCAGCGTAGTCGTCGGACGGAGCTCGGGTGCGGACACGACCTCAGGGTACCGACGGAGGCCCCGGCCCGGGCGGGCCGGGGCCTCCCGGGGACGGTCAGGGCTGGGCGGGCAGCACGTACCGGCCGGTCTTGTCGGTGGCCAGGGCGAGGGAGGAGATGTACTGCTTCTCCCCGTGCGGGCCGGGCTCGGCGGAGAGCAGCATGTCCGGGCGCTCGAACTCCAGGCCGCTGACGTGGCAGAGGAGCTTGGCGTCGGAGGGGTTGCCGTCGGCGTCGAACATCGGCAGGTCGATGCCGTCGTCGGTGCGCCGCAGGTAGTACTTCCCGCGGGTCGCCACGGCCAGCAGGGGCGGGCAGACCAGCGCCAGGCCGATCGCGAACATGGGCGAGTACGGCTGCACGGCGGCGCCGAACGCCCCGAAGAACACGGCGATCGAGATGCCCGCGGAGAGCAGCATCGAGACGAAGCCGACCGGGTTGACGGCGTAGAGCATGCCGCGGCGGAACTCGGGGGCCTTGGGCGAGAGCTTGAGCAGGTACTTGTTGACGGCGATGTCGGTGGCGACCGTGACCACCCAGGCCATGGCGCAGTTGGCGTAGAAGCCGAGGATCGTGTTGAGGAAGTCGAACATGTTCGCCTCCATCAGCACCAGGGCGATGGCGAGGTTGACCAGGACGAAGACCATGCGGCCCGGGTAGTGCCGGGTGAGGCGGGTGAAGCTGTTGGTCCACGCCAGGGAGCCGGAGTAGGCGTTGGTGACGTTGATCTTCAGCTGCGAGACCACCACGAGGACCAGGGCCAGGGTGAGCGCGAGCCAGGTCGGCATCATCTCCTCGTAGACGCCGAGGAACTGGTGGACGGGCTCGGTGGCGGTGGCGGAGGCGGCCGGGTCGAGCTTGGCCAGCAGCCAGACCGTGATGAACAGGCCGGTGGCCTGCTTGAGGGCGCCGAAGACCACCCAGCCGGGCCCGCCCAGGACCACGGCGGTCCACCACGCGCGGCGGTTGGCGGCGGTCTTGGGCGGCATGAAGCGCAGGTAGTCGATCTGCTCGGCGATCTGCGCCATCAGGGACAGGCACACGCCGGCCGCGAGCATGACCGCGGCCATGCTGACCCCGCCGTCGCCGCTCTCGCCCCGGTAGGCGAAGAAGGTCTCGACCGAGCCGGGGTTGGTGAGCACGAGGAAGGCGAGCGGGAAGACCATGAGCAGCAGCCACAGCGGGGTGGTCCACACCTGGAGCTTGGCCAGGGTGTTCATCCCGTAGATCACCAGGGGGATCACCACGAGCGTGGAGATCGCGTACCCGATCGCCTGCGGGATGCCCAGCACCAGCTCGAGGCCCTGGGCCATGATCGAGCCCTCCAGGGCGAAGAAGATGAAGGTGAACGTCGCGAAGATGATGTTCGTGACCACGGACCCGTAGTAGCCGAAGCCCGAGCCGCGGGTGATCAGGTCCAGGTCGATGTTGTACCGGGCCGCGTAGTAGGCCAGCGGCAGCCCGGTGGTGAAGATGATGACCGCGGCCACGAGGATGCCCAGCAGGGCGTTGGCCGTGCCGTGCGCCATGCCGATGCTGGCGCCGATGGAGAAGTCGGCCAGGTAGGCGATGCCGCCCAGGGCGCTGGTGGCCACCACGCCGGGGCCCCACTTGCGGTAGGAGCGCGGGGCGAAGCGCAGCGTGTAGTCCTCGAGGGACTCCCTGGTCGCCTGGCTGACGTCGCGGTCGGGGGTGCCGGGGGCGTGCGCCCCCGCAGGGGCGGGTGCTCCCGCGGAGGGATCGGCAGGCGGCGGGAGGAGCTTCTCGGACATGGCGGCTTCCTTCGGTCGAGGGGTCTCGCCTGCGAACCTAGGGAGGCCGTGCGGCCGGGCCGTGTCAGCGCTGTTTCACGGCCGTAAATGCGGTGCCCTGCCCGGGCGCCCGGCCCGTCCGCCGCGCGTCGCTGTTGCTCCTGCCCGTTCCCCCGGGCGCATCACATCCCTAGGCTGTGACCATGGCCACACCACGGACCCGCACCCGGCCCACCGTCAACTCCGACATGGGCGAGGGCATCGGCCTGCACCGCTTCGGCAACGACCCGGAGCTGCTGCAGGTGGTGGACCTCGCCAACGTCGCCTGCGGCTTCCACGCCGGGGACCCGGACATCATGTCCGCCACGGTCGCCGCGGCCGTGGCCCACGGCGTGCGGATCGGGGCGCACCCCTCCCTCCCGGACCAGTGGGGCTTCGGCCGCCGCGCCATGGTACTCACCCCGGAGGAGGTCGAGTCCCTGGTCCGCTACCAGGTGGGCGCCCTCACCGGTTTCCTCCTCCAGCACGGCGCGGAGCTGCATCACCTCAAGCCGCACGGCTCGCTCTACGGCATGGTCGCGAAGGACCCCGCGCTGATGGAGTCCGTGGCCGCGGTCGCCGCCGACTACGGCGTGGCGGTGCTGGGGATGGCCGGCACCGCCCACGAGACGGTGTGCGCCGAGCGCGGCGTGCCGTTCGTGGCCGAGCTCTACGTGGACCTGGACTACAACCCCGAGGGCGGGCTGATCATCCAGCGCACCCCGCACGCCACCGACCCGAACGCCGCCGCCGAGCGGGTGGCGCAGGCCCTGCAGCAGGGCACCGTGCGCGCACAGGACGGCACGGAGCTGCCCATGCGCTTCGAGTCCGTCTGCGTGCACTCCGACGCCCCCGGGGCGCCGGCGGTCGCCCGGGCGGTGCGGGAGGCGATCGACGCCCACGTCCCCGCCGGCTGACCCGGCGGAGGACCCGGAGGACCACCCGTCAGAACCAGCAGCACCGACCGAAAGGACCGACATGGCCGAGATCCAGTCCCCGCTCCCCGGCGTCTTCTACCGCCGCCCCTCCCCCGACAAGGACCCGTTCGTGCAGGACGGCGAGCGGGTCGAGGCCGGTCAGGTCATCGGCCTCATCGAGGTGATGAAGCAGTTCTCGGAGGTCCAGGCCGAGTCCGCCGGCACCCTCGAGGGCTTCCGGATCGACGACGGGGACATGGTCCACCCCGGGGACGTCATCGCCGTCGTCGCGGAGAGCTGAGCCGTGGCGATCTCCACGCTGCTGGTGGCCAACCGGGGCGAGATCGCGGTCCGGATCCTCCGCTCCGCCCGCAGTGCGGGCCTGCGCACGGTCCTGGCCGTCAGCGAGGCCGACCAGGACTCGATGGCGGCCGGCCTCGCCGACGCGGTCGCCGTCGTCGGGCCCGCCCCTGCCCAGAAGTCCTACCTGAACGCGGAGGCCCTCGTGGCCGCGGCCCGGGAGCACGGATGCGACGCGGTGCACCCCGGCTACGGCTTCCTCTCCGAGAACGCCGCGTTCGCCCGCCGCGTCCAGGAGGCAGGACTGACGTGGGTGGGCCCTTCCCCCGAGGTCATCGACCTCATGGGCCACAAGACCCGCGCCCTGGAGGCCGCGATCGCCGCCGGGGTGCCCGTGCTCGCCGGGTCCAACGGGCCCCTGGAGGGCGACGACGACGCCGTCCTGGCGCTGGCCCGGGAGGTCGGGTACCCCCTGGTGATCAAGGCCTCGGCCGGCGGCGGCGGGCGCGGCATCCGCCTGGTGCGCGCCGAGGAGGACCTGCTGCGCACCGTCGACACCGCCCGGTCCGAGGCCGGGGCGAGCTTCGGGGACACCACGGTGTACCTGGAGCGCTTCGTGGAGCGGGCCCGGCACGTGGAGGTCCAGGTGCTCGGGGACGGCGAGACGTACCTGCACCTGGGCGACCGCGACTGCTCCCTGCAGCGCCGCTCGCAGAAGATCGTCGAGGAGGCCCCCGCCCCGGACCTGCCGGACGCGGTCCGCGAGCGCATGCGGGACTCCGCCGTGGACCTCGCCCGGCTCTGCCGCTACACCGGGGTGGGGACGGTGGAGTACCTCTACGACCCCGTCCGGCACGAGGCGGCGTTCATCGAGATGAACACCCGCCTGCAGGTGGAGCACCCGGTCACGGAGTTCGTCACCGGCGTGGACCTCGTGGCCGAGCAGCTGCGGATCGCCTCGACCGGGCGGACGCGGCTGCGGCAGGATGACATCACCTTCACCGGTCACGCCGTGGAGTGCCGGATCAACGCCGAGGACCCGGACAGGAACTTCCTGCCGAGCCCCGGGACCATCAGCCGGCTCGACTGGCCCGAGGGCGAGCAGTATCGCGTGGACAGCGGGGTGCGCGCCGGGGACACGGTGGCCCCGTACTACGACTCGCTGCTGGCCAAGCTGATCGTGCACGCGGAGGACCGAGAGACCGCCGTGCAGCGGATGGGCGCGGCCCTGGCCGCCACGCACATCGAGGGGGTCCGGACCACGGTGCCGCTGCTGCAGCGGCTCGTGCTGGACCCGGTGTTCGCGGCCGTGGAGCACCACACCACCTGGATCGAGACCGAGCTGCTCGGCGGACCGCCCCGCCGAGAGCGCAGCGAGACGCCCGGCGAGGGGAGCACACCGTGACCGAGACCCTGCACCTGCCCACCGCCCGCTACACCTGGGGCGGGGACGAGTTCCTGTTCGTGGAGTTCGACGAGGCGATGAACCTCACCGCCAACTACCTGGCCACCACGGTGGCCCAGGGCCTCACCGGGCTCGAGCTGGAGGGCGTGGTGGACGTCTGCCCCGCCAACGCGTCCCTGCTGGTGCGCTTCGACCCCGACATCCTCCCCCCGGAGGAGCTCAAGCGCCGCACCCAGGAACTGGAGAGCCTGGCCCGCACCTCCACCCAGCACCGGGTGCACACCCGGATCATCGAGGTCCCGGTCTGGTACCAGGACCCCTACACCGCCGAGGTCGTCCAGCGCTTCCGCGAGGGCTACCACCAGGACCCCTCCGGCACCGACCTCGACTACGCCGCCCAGGTCAACGGCCTGGCCGACGCCGCCGAGTTCATCCGCCGCCACCACGGGTCACCGTGGCTGGTGTCCATGGTCGGGTTCGTGGCCGGCCTGCCGTTCATGTACCAGCTCGTCCCCCGGGAGCAGCAGCTGGAGGTCCCCAAGTACCTCAGCCCCCGCACGGACACGCCCCCGCTGACCGTGGGCCACGGCGGGTGCTTCGCCTGCATCTACTCCGTGCGCGGCGCCGGCGGCTACCAGATGTTCGGCATCGCCGCCGCCCCCATCTACGACCCGGCCCAGGAGCTGCCCGACTTCCGGGACTTCCTCATCCTCTTCCGGCCCGGGGACCTCGTGAAGTTCCGGCCGGTCGACGAGGCCGAGTACCGCTCCATCCAGGAGCAGGTCGAGGCCGGCACCTGGCGGTTCAAGCAGGCGCCCGTGACCTTCGACGTCGAAGCCGCGCTCGCCGACCCCGACACCTACAACCGCACTCTCCTGGAGGCCCTCGATGGCGCTGAGAATTGAGCAGCCCGGACTGCTGACCACCGTCCAGGACCAGGGGCGGTTCGGCTACTACAACGTGGGCATCCCGCAGGGCGGGGCCATGGACCAGGAGTCCGCCCAGGCCGCCAACAAGCTCGTGGGCAACTCCGCCGGAGAGGCCGTGCTGGAGTGCACCTACATGGGCCCCTCCTTCACGGTGGACGCCCCCACGACGATCGCGGTGGCCGGCGCCGACGTGCCCCTGCTGGTCAATGGGCAGGAGCGCCCGCCCTGGACGCGGATCGAGCTGGCCGAGGGGGACGCCGTGAAGTTCGGGGTGATCCGCGGCGGCGCCCGGTTCTACCTGGCGGTCCGCGGCGGCATCGACGTGCCGGAGGTGCTCGGCTCCCGCTCCACCTACGCGATCGGGCGGCTCGGCGGGCTGCACGGCCGGAAGCTGGAGGCCGGGGACGTGGTGCCCGTGGGCGAGCCGACCGGCCTGCTGCCCTCGATCGAGGAGATCCCGCCGGCCCACCGGCCCGCGCTCGGCGGGCCGCTGGAGCTGCGGATCGTGTGGGGGCTCTACGATCACCTGCTCACCGAGGAGGGCCGGCGCCGGCTGGTCGAGGAGGAGTGGAGGCTCACCCCGGTGGCCGACCGCATGGGCCTGCGCTTCGAGGGCCCCGGCGTGGAGTGGATCGAGCGGGAGCAGCCCTTCGGGGCCGGCTCGGACCCCTCCAACATCGTCGACGCCGGCTACGCCGTGGGCTCGATCCAGATCCCCGGCGGCACCCAGCCGATCGTGCTGCACCGGGACGCGGTCTCCGGCGGCGGCTACGCGATGGTGGGCACCGTGATCTCCGCGGACATGGACCTGCTGGCCCGGGCCACCCCCGGCACGGTCACCCGGTTCCGGGCGGTGGACCTGGAGCAGGCCCATGCGGCCCGTCGGGAGCGTGCGGAGCGGCTCGAGGCCCTCTGGGGGCTGTGACCGCCCGGTCCCGGGTCCCCCGCTGAAGGGGGGGACGGGCCGGCCGGATCAGGTCGATGTCGGGGCGGCTGCCCGAGGGGAGCCGCCCCGACGTCGTCGTCAGCCGGTGCTCACACGGTGTCGGCGCTGAGGAGCAGCGCCCGCACGAGCCGTCCCGCGTCCAGGGGCGGGGCGCCGTGGTGGTGCCCGCCCTCGAGGACGCGCTCGAAGTCCCCGCCGCCGTCGTCCGGCAGGGCGCTGCGGTCGACGAGGCGCTGGTCGACCAGGGCGTCGGCCAGGGATTCCACGTCGGGGAAGATCTGCTGGCGGCCCGTGCGGGAGCCCAGCACCCACTGGTCACCGAGGACGGTGATCCTCGCCCGGCGCCCCACGCACCGCCGCAGCTCCGCGAGGACGGCCGGCTTCATCCTGTGCCGGTTGACGTAGGCGGTCACCGTCGAAACCGCACGCCCTCCGGGGCAGCCTGCGCACATCGGAAACCCCTCCTCCCGGGTGGCTACGGCATCACGTCGCCGCTGTTGGGCCCGAGTGTCTGCCCGGTGTAGAGGTCCCCGCCGGGCGAGGAGGCCAGCAGCAGCGCGGTGGGCGCCACCTCGTGGACCTGGCCGAAGCGGCCGATGGGCAGTTCCGCCTGCTTGGCCGCCTTCCACTCCTCGGAGAGCCCCTCGATCAGCGGGGTGACGACCGGGCCGGGGGCGATCGCGTTGACCAGGATGTGGTGCTCGGCGAGCTCCAGCGCCATGGCCTTCGTCATGCCGATCACCCCGGCCTTGGCCGCGACGTAGTGCGTCAGGCCGGTGCCGCCCTTGATGCCCAGCTGGGAGGCGATGTTGATGATCCGCCCGCCGCCGCGCGCCACCATGTGGGGCGCGGCCCAGCGCGCGGCCAGGAACACGCCCTTCAGGTCCACGGCGAGGACCTTGTCGAACGTCGCCTCGGTCATCTCCAGCAGCGGCGTCTCGTCGAGGATGCCGGCGGCGCTCACCAGGACGTCGATCCCGCCGAGCTCCTCGGCGACCCGGTCCATCGCCGCCCGCACGGCCTCGCCGTCGGTGACGTCCGCCGCGAGCGCCGCGGTCCTCCCCCCGAACGCCCCGATCTCCTCGGCGACCGCCCGGGCGTGCTGCTCGTCGCGGTCCAGGACGGCCACGTCGGCGCCCTCCCGGGCGAAGAGCAGGGCGATCGCCGCGCCGATGCCGCTGCCGCCGCCGGTGACGACGGCGACCTTGCCGGTCAGTTGCTGTTCCATGTCTGCCTTTCCTGGACGGTTCAGCTCGGCCAGCGGACGGTGAGTCCGCCGTCGACGATCAGCTGCTGGCCGGTGACGTAGGCCGAGTCGTCGCTGGTGAGGAAGCGGATGGTGCGCGCCGCCTCGTCGACGTTGCCCACCCGGCCCCAGGGGATGATCGAACCCGCGGCGTCGAGCCCCTCCCGGCCCAGGGAGTTGACCGGGTCCAGGGACTGCGGGCTCTCGATCAGCCCCGGGATCACCGTGTTGACCCGGATCTTGCGCGGCGCCAGCTCCACGGCCAGGGACCGGCACAGGCCCAGCAGCCCGGCCTTCGCCGCGGCGTAGTGGGAGTGCTCCTCCCAGCCGTAGACCCCGCCCGCGATCGAGGACGTCGCGACCATGGCCCCGCCGCTCGTCATCCGGGCGCTGCAGGAGCGGAAGACCCGCAGGACGCCGGAGAGGTCGACGGCCATCATGTCGTCCCACGCCTCGTCGGTCATCTCCGCCAGGGAGGCCCGGCGGAGGATCCCAGCGGCGGCCACCGCGACGTCCAGCCGGCCGAACTCGTCGAGCGCCGTCTCGGCGAGCGCCTCGGTGTCCTCGAAGCGGCGCACGTCCATGGGCACGGCCGTGCACCGGCCGCCGGCGGCCTCCACGGCGCGCACGGTGTCCGTGGCGTCGTGGGGGTCCGCGGGCAGGTACCCGATGACGCTGTGCGCCCCGGCCCGGGCATAGGCCACCGCCAGGGCCCGGCCGATCCCGCTGCCGCCCCCGGAGATGACGGCGACCTTTCCCTCGAGCCCGTCGTCGCGGATCATGCGATCACCGTCGTCTTCAGGTGGGCGTCCTTGAGGGTGCGGGTCCCGGCCATGCACAGCGCCGAGGCGATCAGGCCCCCGGTGCCGGTGATGATCGCGGCCCAGACCGGGTCCACCCCGGCGGTGAGCAGGATGGTGAGCAGCCCGGAGCCGGCGATGCCACCGAGCGGGGCCATCACGTGGGCCACGTTCGCGCCCATGCCGCGCACCTGGGGCGGGAAGGACTCGCCCATGTAGAACAGCAGGGCCGCGTAGGGACCGGTGAGGAAGAACAGCGTCATGGCGTACAGCGGGATGATGTAGGCGGAGGTGCCCGGGCCCAGCAGCATGGCGAGGCTGACGAGGCCGCCGGCGATCCAGCCGAGGACCACGGTGGGCTTGCGGCCGATCTTGTCGCCCAGCCAGCCGTGGAAGACGTAGCCCACGAAGCCCACCGCGTTCGAGAGGACGAGGATGATCAGGGCGTTGTCGAAGGAGATGCCCTTGGCCTCGACCAGGATCGTGGTGCCCAGGACGGAGAACACCTGGATCGCGAACCAGTTGAAGAACCACGCCAGCGACAGGCAGGTCGTGTGCCGGCGCAGCTCCGGGGTGAAGACGTCCTTCACGCCGGTGGCGTGGTGGGCCCCCTCCTCGAGGTCGTGCTCCGCCGCGAGCGCGTGGGCGCCGGCCGTGTCACCGGCGGCCCGGCGGCGCCGGACCTCCTTCATGGCGGCGAAGGTCGGGGACTCGGGAAGGCGGGACGCCAGGACCACGACGATCAGCGACAGCACGGCTGCCACGACGAAGCTCCACCGCCAGCCGATGAGCGGCAGGGTCAGGGCCGACAGTCCCGCGGAGACCAGCGCGCCCACCGGCCAGCCGCCCTGCACGAGGGAGTACATGAGGCCGCGGCTCTTGGCCTCCTTGTAGATTTCGTTGAGGTAGACCGCGTTGACGACCTCCTCGGACATGGAGAAGCCGGAGAAGGAGCGGATGATCACCAGGCTGGCGGCACCGATGGCGGCACCGGTGAGACCGGAGGCCACGGCCCCGCCGATCATGAGCACCATGAGGGCCTTCTTGCGGCCCATCCTGTCGATGATGGTGCCCACGGCCAGGGCGACGAGGAAGACGCCGATCGTGGCGTAGGTGTTGATCGCGGTGGACTCGGCGGTGGTCCACCCGAAGTCCGCGGCGATGACCGGCAGCAGGGTGCCGAAGAGGGTGAAGTCGTAGACGGACGCCACCCAGGCGATGAAGCAGACCACCGAGACCTGCTTCACCACCTTCGGCGTGATGGGCACGTTCCAGGGCTCGACGCCGGAGGGCGTCGGGTTCGAGCGCAGAGAGGACATGGCGGTGTTCCTTCGTCCGTGCCGGATCAGCCGGCGTTGCGGGGACTGCGGGAGGCGAAATCGCGGGCGACGTCCTCCATGAAGGCGAACTCCACCCCGTCGTGGCCGGCGATGTGGTCGAAGAGCCGCTCGAGCATGAGCAGGTTCTGCGGCCGGCCGGAGACGTCCGGGTGGATGGTGATCGGGAAGACGGCGTAGTCCATCTCCCGGTAGACCCAGTCGAACTGGTCCTTCCACAGCTGCTCGATGTCCCGCGGGGACACGAAGCCGTGGCTGTTGGGGCTGGACTTGATGAACATCATCGGCGGCAGGTCGTCGAGGTACCACGAGGCCGGGATCTCGATGAGGTCCGTCTCCTCGCCCCGCACCAGCGGCTTCATCCACTCCCGGGCCGAGGCCGCGTCGTAGTCGATCTTGGTCCAGGTGTCGCCGACGCGGACGTAGTACGGGGTGTGGTCGTCGTGCATCAGGGAGTGGTCGTAGAGGAAGCCGCGCTCGAGCAGGATCTCGTTGGTCACCGAGGAGAACTCCCACCACGGGGCCACGTAGCCCACCGGCTTCTTCCCGGCGCGCCGGGTGATCAGGTCGGTGCAGTAGTCGAGGATCTCGGTCTCCTGCTCCCGGGTCATCGCGATCGGGTTCTCGTGGGAGTACCCGTGCACGCCGATCTCGTGGCCGGCGGCGACGGTCGCGTCGAACTGCTCGGGGAAGGTCTCGATGGAGTGGCCCGGCCAGAACCAGGTCACCGGCATCTCCCGGCGCTGGGCGAGCTGGAGCAGCCGCGGGACGCCGACCTCGCCGGCGAACAGGCCGCGGGAGATGTCCCCCGGGGAGTCCTCCCCGCCGTAGGAGCCGAGCCAGCCGCCGACGGCGTCCACGTCGATGCCGACGGACACGTAGATCTTCTTGGACATGTTGTCTCCTCTGGTGATGGGTGGGTGTTCTAGCGGTGGGCGGTGAACGCCTCGGGGAACTCGGTGCTCGAGGTCCCGAGGGAGATCAGGAGGGCGGCGAGCAGGCGGGCCTGCAGGGGGTTGAGGTCCCCCGAGGGGACCGCGCCCGCGGCCACGAGGTCGGTGCCGCCGCCGTTGCCGTAGATCGGCAGCACGGGCCCCCAGGGGGCCCGGGTGCTGAGCACGACGGCGCACCCCGCCGCCACCGCCCGTTCGACCGCCTCGGCGAAGCCGGGGCCCGCGTTGCCGACGCCCGAGCCGGCCAGCACCACGGCGTGGGCGCCGGAGCGCACGGCGAAGTCGAACAGGTCCGGGGTGGCCCCGGTGTGGGCCGTGATGATCTCGACCCGCGTGGCGTCGAAGGAGGCCGGAGGCAGGGGAAGGGCCGGGCGGCGGACCGGCCTGGCCGTCACCACGAGCTCGTGCCCGGCCATGTGCGCCACCTCCGTCCCGCCGCAGAAGGGGCTGCTCGCGGTGGTGTGCGCCTTCCGGGCTCCGCGCGCCGCACGGACCGTCCCGTCGAAGGAGATCAGCACGCCGCTGTCGCGCAGGCTCGGGGACGCGGCGGCCAGCACCGCCTCCTCGACGTTGCGCGGCCCGTCCGGGGCGGCGCTGTCGGCCGGCTGCTGGGCGCCGGTGAGCACCGCGCTCTTGGCCGAGCCGTGCACCAGCTCCAGCAGGAACGCGGTCTCCTCGAGGGTGTCGGTCCCGTGGGTGACCACCACCCCGTCCGTACCCGGATCGGCCAGCGCCTCCTGCACGGCCTCGGCGATCAGCCGCAGGTCGGCCAGGCTCAGCCGGTAGCTGCCGGTGGTCAGGACGTCCCGGGACGAGACGGTCAGCTCCCCGTACCGGGCCCGGGCCAGCTCGGCCGCCGTGTCGGTGGCCACCGAGCCCCGGTCGCCGTGACCACGCGACGCGATGGTCCCGCCGGTGCCGAGCAGATGGACGTGAGCCACTGCCTGCCTCCCCTCCAGAACGGTCCGCCCGGGAGAACGGACACTGTATGCAAACGAATGCCGCAATCGATTGCGTAAGGTGTTGCCACCGACCTTAGAGTGGGCTTCACGTGATGCGCAACACATTCACGAGAATTTAACGTCCGTTACTGTGTGGAAACAGACGCGAGGAGATGGACATGGGCGCGCGACCGGCGGTCACCCTGAAGGCCCTGGCGGCCGAACTGGGTCTCAACCCCTCCACGGTCTCCCGGGTGCTCAACGACCCCAGGGGACTGGGCTCGAGGTGGGCCTCCCCGGACACCACCGAGCGCATCTTCGCGCTCGCCGAGGAGCGCGGCTACCGCAAGAACCCCTACGCCGCCTCGCTCCGCACGGCCAAGTCGCACATGATCGGGGTCGTCGTGCCCCGCCTGCAGGACTACGTCCTGGCCACGATGTACGAGGGCATCGACGAGGCCGCCTCCGAGCACGGGTACTTCACCGTGGTCTCCAACTCCCTGGACGACCCGGCGGCCCACCGCGCCAAGGCGGAGAAGCTGCTGGACCGCCGTGCCGACGGGCTGATCTTCGGCGACGCCCTGTTCGAGGACCCCTTCCTGGACGAGCTCGCCGACCGCGGCGTGGCCTTCACCCTGGTGAGCCGGCGCTCCCCCGGTCACCGGTCCGTGACCTGCGACGACTACACCGGGGGGAGACTGGTCGCCGAGCACCTCGTGGCCTCCGGGCGGAGGAGCTTCGGCCTCATCGCGGGCGATCCGCGGGCCTCGACCTCGATCGACCGCTGCGCCGGCTTCCTCGACGCGCTCGCCGAGCACGGTCTCGGCGTGGACCCGTCCCGGGTGGCCCCCGGGGGCTTCGACGCATCGGCGGGCAGCGCGGCCGCCGCCCGGATCCTCGCCGCCGGTCCGCTGCCCGAGGCGGTGTTCGCGGTCAACGACTTCGCGGCCATCGGCGCGCTCGGCGTGCTCACCCGGGAGGGGATCAGCGTCCCGGAGGACACGGCCCTCGTCGGCTTCAACGACACGCCGCTGGCCGGCAGCGTGGGGCTCACCACCGTGCGCTCCCCCATGCACCGCATCGGCCGGCAGGGCTTCGAGCTGCTCATGGACGTCCTGGACGGCAAGGACGTCGAGAGCGTGCGCCTGCCCCCCGAGCTGGTCGTGCGCACGAGCACTTGACCGGCACTGCTGGCGCCGAGGTCCCGCCGGTGGCGGGCAGCGGCCCGTGCGGCTGCCCTCGCCGCGGAGACCGTCAGACGGGCATCCGGCGCAGCGTGAGGTAGGAGCCGGCCGCGAGCAGCGCGCCCAGCAGGACGGCCCACAGCGTCAGGCCCAGCGAGCCGGCGTCCTGGATCCACCGCCAGACGTCCGGCCAGGCCTGCTGCCAGGTCACCAGGGCGACGAGCCCCACGACGGCGAGGCCGAGCGCGAGCATGACGAGCACGAGCGTCGCCGTGCCGAAGCGCTTGAAGATCGTCGCGAACCAGAAGCCGACGACGAAGAACAGCATGGTCGCCACGAAGTACGCCAGGCCCGCCGCGAGCGGCCCCTCCGCCCACACCCATTCGAGGTAGGCGAAGTACCCGTTCATGCCGTACCCGTCCGTGGCCTGCTCGATCAGCCCGAGCAGCACGAACGCCAGCGACATCCCGAGCCCGCTCACCGCCGCGGCGGCCAGGGAGCCGAGGTAGAACTCCCGGCGCGTGAGACTCATCGCCTGGGAGAACGGGAAGCTCAGCGTCATGGCCTGGACCCCGACGACGAGGAAGTACCACAGCGGAGCCTGCGAGCCCCCGCCGATCTTGGCGTCGGTGCCGCCGGCGCTCTGGATGATCCAGTAGATGAGCATCGTGATCACCCACGCGCCGCCGAGCACGAGAGCCGGCACCCAGACGAAGGTCTGCGTGTTGACGAACTGCAGGCGCACCACGTTGAGCGTGCGGTGGCGCGCGGCGGCAGGGGGCGCGGCGGCGCCGGCATCGAGGGCGGTCATCGGAGGGCTCCTTCCTGGGTGGCCGCGTCGAGCGCGTCGCGGCCGGGCGAACGGTGCTGCGTGAGGCGCACGATGAGCTGCTGCAGGGAGACGGGCGCCAGCTCGAGTCCCGCCGCGGTGAGGGCCGCGCGCTCGGTCTCGTCGAGACGGCCGAGGAACGTCACGGAGGCGACCCGGCCGAGGCTCTCGCGGTGGATGACCTCCCGGCCGTTCGCGGCCCGTTCGACCGCGGCGGCGTCACCGACGACGTTCGTGGCCTGGGCGCGGGCGTCCTCGGTGGACTCGTCCATGATGATGCGGCCCGCGTCGATCACGAGCACCCGCTCGAGCAGGTTGGACACCTCGTCGATGAGATGGCTGGAGAGCAGCACCGTGCGGGGGTGCTCGGCGTAGTCCGTCAGGAGGCGGTCGTAGAAGATCTGCCGCGCGACGGCGTCGAGGCCGAGGTACGGCTCGTCGAAGAAGGTGATCTCCGCGCGGGAGGCGAGGCCGATGATGACTCCGACGGCCGAGAGCTGGCCGCGCGAGAGCTTCTTGATCGTGCGCTTGACCGGCAGCTGGAAGTCCTCGACGAGCGCGTCGGCGAGCTGCTGGTCCCACCGCGGGAAGAACAGCCGCGCCGAGGCGAAGGCGTGCCGCGGGGTGGCGTCGTCGGGGTACTTCTGGCTCTCGCGCACGAAGCACATGCGGCTGAGGACCCGGGCGTTCTCGTAGGGGTCCTGCCCGAACACGCGCACCTGGCCGCTGGTGGGCAGGTTCTGTGCGGTGAGGATCGACATCGCGGTCGTCTTCCCCGCGCCGTTGCGCCCCAGGAGGCCGTAGATCGTGTCCTGCTGGACCTCGAAGCTGACGTCGTCGAGGGCGAGCTTGTCCTTGTAGCGCTTCGTGAGATTCCGGACCTCGATCACGGGGTTCATGCTGTCTTCCAATCCGGCGGAGTTGACGGTTCCGTGCGGGCGGCACCGGCACGGACGAGCTCTGCGACGTCGTCGGGTCCGAGCCCGATCTTGCGCGCCTCGGCGAGCAGAGGCTGCACGTAGCGCAGGGCGAAGGTTTCGCGCCGCTCCTGGAGCAGGAGTGCGCGGGCGCCCGGGGAGACGAACATCCCGATCCCGCGGCGCTTGTACAGCACTCCCTTGGTGACGAGCATGTTCACCCCCTTGGCGGCGGTGGCCGGGTTGATCCGGTAGAAGGCGGCGAGTTCGTTCGTCGACGGCGCCTGTGCCTCCTCGGCGAGGGTGCCGTCCACGACCGAGTCCTCGACCTGCTCGGCGATCTGCACGAACAGGGGCTTGCCCTCCTCGATCAAGGCGACCTCCGAGTTCGTGGGTTCATTACTCCACTAATGAACCATGACACTGGGGCGCCGTCAAGGGGTTGCCCGCCGCCGGGAACGAGCAGGTTCGCCGGGCCGGGGGGTGAACGTCCGGCGCGAGCACGCCCGGAGCGCCCGGATCGGCCGGTCCGGCCCCGGTCATCCGGGGCCGGTGACGACTACACTGGGTGCTCAGGACTCGTGGTTCTCGGGGGGACCCACCATGAAGAACACTCAGGGCAGCAGCAGCGCGACCGGCTGGATCGTCCTGCTCGCCGTGATCGTCTTCCTCGGCCTGTTCCGCTTCCTGATCCTCGGCGGAGTGGTCGTCATCGCCCTCGCCCTGCTCGGACTGCTCGTCTGGCTGAGCGCGGGCTTCATCCGGAGCCAGCTCCGGGCGGCCCAGGGAATCGGGGTCCCGGACACCGGAGCCGGCCCGCCGCCCGCGGTGAACCGGCGGACCGGGCAGCGGGCGGTGGAGGAGGCCCGGGCGACCGGGGCGTCCAACATGCGCACGGCGTGGATCTCCTGGCACCTGCGCTCCCTGCCGCCGCAGGACGGCAACCGCGATCCCCGGCTCCTCGCCGGGACGCTGGCCGTGGTCCCGCAGGCGGACTGGAACGCGGACCGGCTGCGGCAGCACGGGCGGGCCCTGTGGTCGCTGCGCACCACCGCCCGGGTGCACCACCTGCTCGATCAGGTGGACACCTGCCTGGACCGCACCGTCGCCATGATCTCCGACCGCGCCGACGACGAGTTCGACACCAGCCTCGGCCAGGTCAACGACCAGTACCTCTACCACCCGGACCGGCAGGTCCGCACCGCCTATCTGGAGGGCGGTGCCCTGGGCGTGGAGGCCATCATGGACGCCGTGACCGCCGCCCGGGCCCAGGCCCGCGAGGACGCCGCGACCAAGGCCGCCGCGGAGTCCCTGGCCCAGCAGCGCAACGCCGCGCTGCGGGCACTGCGGGAGACCTACTCCCCCATCGAGAACCGGGACGCCCACGCCGCCTGGGACGAACAGGCGCGGAAGATCGAGGAGTGACCGCTCGGCGCCACGGCAGCGGGATCGGCAGGCATCCCTCCTCCTCGAGCCACCGGCACCGGGTCCCCAGCGCGGCGCGGTGGTTCTCCGGAACCTCGACGCCCCGGTTGGTCCTCAGCGGGCGGAGACGACGAGCAAGCCGATGCGCCGGCGCCCCCGCACGGACAGGAGGCACGGAGTCGGCGAGGAGGCCCCGGAGCGGCGGACCGGGTGTGCGAGGCCTAGGCGCGGCCCCGGCGCAGGTGCTCCCGGAGGCCGGGGATGGCGAAGCGGACCAGCCCGTAGCCGGCCGGCTCGATCAGCCCGGCGTCGATCAGCCGGGTCCGGTAGTTGCCCACGGTGTTCGGCCGGGCCCCGATCCGGGCGCCGATGTCCCCGGCCGTGGACGGCCCCTCGTCCTCGGCCATGGCCCGCAGGACGTCCAGATCCCTCGGGGAGGCCGTGGAGAGCGCCGCCTCGATGACCACGCGCTCGTTCCGGCGGCGGGCGGCGGCGACCGCCTGGTCCACCATCGCGTCGGTGAGCACGGACGAGACCTTCTCGGCCTCCTGCCACAGGAAGTACCCGACCAGCTGGATCAGGAACGGGTAGCCGCCGGTGGCCTCGGCGGCCCGGCGCGCCTGGTCCTCCGTCAGGGTGAAGCCGCCCGCCGCGAAGGTGTCCGTGTAGGACTGCCGGACCTCGTCGACGGCGGCGGCGTGCAGGTCGATCCGGTCGGCGCGGCGCAGGAACGTGGCCACCCCCTCGTTCAGCAGGTCCGAGACCGCCGCCGGCAGACCGGCGAAGAGCAGCGCGATGGGCAGGTCCGCACGGATGAAGTGCTGCACGTCCGCGGCCAGCTGGGCGATCTCCTGGCGGTCGGCGGCGTGGATCTCGTCCACGGTGATGACCAGGCCGGTCCGCTGCTCCTCCAGCAGGTGCAGCAGGCGCAGGCCCTCCTCGCGCCACTCCAACTGCTGCTGGGGCGGCAGCTGGGTGGTGAAGCCGAAACCCGCGGCGGAGACGGCGGTGAGCCGCCGGCCCTGGGGGCCGCTGCCGAGCTCCTCGGCCAGCCGGCGCATGGCGTGGCCGATCCGGCCCAGGAAGCCCTTCGTGGCCGTCTCGGAGACCACGGCCCAGCCCTGCGTGCGGGCCAGGTCCTCGGCCGCGCCCAGCATCACGGTCTTGCCCACGCCCCGGGCGCCCGTGAAGATGGTGAGCAGTCCGGGCGCCCCGGAGCGCAGGCGCAGCCCGTAGGCGAACTCGTCCAGGACCCCGGCCCGGCCGATGAGCTCCGGAGGAGAGGCCCCGGCGGTGGGCCGGAAGGGATTGTCCACGGTGCCACCTGTGTATGTCGATGAATCTTGTGAATCTTGTGTATCCAGGGTACCGGCCCGGGACGGCACCGGTTCCCGGGATCACTCGGGCCAGGCGTTCTCCCGGATGATGCGCACGAAGTCCTCCCGGTGGAAGTCGGGGTCGAAGTGGGCGAGCACGTCGTCGTTCATGGTGCCGAAGGTGGTCTCCGGCCGGTCCGCCATGCCGTCGTAGAACGCGCGGAGGATCGTGTTCTTGAAGTCCGGCCGGGGGTGCGCGGCGACGACCTCGGCGCGGTGCTCCTCGGAGATCTGGTCCAGGTCGAGGCCCAGCACGTCGGTCTCGACGCCGAGGGTGACCACGGCGACCTCCGGCTCGAGGTGCAGCGGGATCTCCGGGGTGGTGTGCAGGGCGATCGCCAGCCACACGCGGCGGGCCTCCTCGGCGGAGCGGCCGTGGTCGCGCAGAAAGGCCTGTGCCGCTGCGGCGCCGTCGATCTCGAAGCGCTGGTCCCGGGTGCGGTACTCGTCGGTGAGGCCGAGGTCGTGGAACATCGCCCCGACGTAGGCGAGCTCCGGGTCCACCTCGAGCCCGCGGGCGGCGGACTTGAGCATGCCGAAGAGGAAGACCCGGCGGGAGTGGTGGAACAGGCTCTCGTCGGCGGCCGCGCGGACCAGCTCGGTGGTCTCGCGGGCGAGGGGCGAATCGGGAACGGTGATGCCGGCGATGGTCTCGGGCACGGTGTCTCCTCTGCTCGGGTGGGGCCGTGGCGTGCGGGAGCGGCCCGTGGCCGCTCCTCCCCCACTCTCTCAGGCAGAGGTGCAGCGGGACCGCAGGATGGGGACGCCCTCACCCGTCAGGTCGTCGCAGTACGCCGAGCGGCCGGCCATCGCCAGGGTGAGCGCCAGCGTGGTCCCGCGCACCTCCGGGCCGGAGCCGGTCTCGAACGGGCCGTCGGTCGCCACCAGGTGCAGCCCTTCGGCTGCGCTGCGGCTGGGCACCGCGAAGTCCCGGCTCGCGAAGAACCACGCCACCTCGGTCACCGTGCCGACCGGCGGGGTGCGGGGCAGCCCGAGCGGGCGGCGGATGTCCTGGCCGTGCACGACGACCTCGCCCAGCCACGCCGCGGTGTCCTTGGACGGTGCAGTGGTGCTCCCGACCACGGCCGCGAACCAGCGCAGCGTCTCGGCCGGCGTGGCGCCCCGGTGCTCGGCCAGCCGGCGCCGGTTGTGCAGGTCGGCGTCGAACCGGGCGCCCAGCATGCTCCGGAGCCAGCGGAACCGGCCGAGGCTCGCGGCGGCGGTCAGGTGGGCGACGACCTCCTCGACCGACCACCGTACGCACAGCGACTGCTCCGCCCACTGCTTCTCGTCCAGGCCGGCCAGGTCCTCGGCCAGGGCCGCGCGCTCGGCGTGGACGGCGGGCCACAGATCACTCGCACTGGTGCGCAGCATGGCCCTACTCAAGCACATGCCGGGGTGCCGCGCCTGCGGTGTCCGCCGGTCCCGCTAGCGTGGCAGAGGACCCGCACCCCGGGGCAGCACACCGGCCACCCACCGAGGAGCTTCGATGACGAGCACCCGCTTCCTCCACACGAGCGACTGGCAGCTGGGCATGACCCGGCACTACCTCGAGGGCGAGGCCCAGTCCCGGTACACGGGAGACCGTGTGGAGACGATCCGCCGGATCGGGGAGCTGGCCCGCGAGCGGGGATGCGCGTTCGTGGTGGTGGCCGGGGACGTCTTCGAGCACGCCAACCTCAGCCGCCGGGACGTCGGCCGCGCCCTGGACGCCATGGGGGCCGTGCAGCTGCCGGTGTACCTGCTGCCCGGCAACCACGACCCGCTGGGGCCGGGGTCGATCTACGCCCAGGACGCCTTCCGGCAGCTCGCGCCGGACAACGTCGTGCTCCTGGACGACGTCGGCCCCTGGCCCGCCGCCGAGGGCGTGGAGCTGGTGGCCGCCCCCTGGCGCAGCAAGCGACCCGACGCGGACCCCGTCGCCCCGGCCCTGGAGGGGCTGGCGGCGGACGGCACCCTGCGGATCGTGGTGGGCCACGGCATGCTCGACGAGCTGGACCCGGACCAGGACTCGCTCACCACCGTGCGCCGGGCACCCCTGGACGAGGCGCTGGCCCGCCGGGCGATCCACTACGTGGCCCTGGGCGACCGGCACATCCGCTGGCCCGAGGACGGCCGCGGCGCCGTCCACTACTCCGGGACCCACGAGTCCACGAGCTTCCGCGAGCACGGCCGCGGGCAGGTCCTGGAGGTCGCCCTGGAGGACACCGGCGTGCAGGTCACCGCCCACGAGGTGGGCCGGTGGGAGCACCTGCGCCTGCAGCGCCGGCTCGACGGCCCCGAGGACGTCGACGCCCTGCGGGCCGAGCTCGCCGCGCTCACGCCCAAGGAGCGGATCATCCTGCAGACCGTGTTCACCGGCACCCTGAGCCTGTCCGCCTCCGCGGCGCTGGAGAACCTGCTCGCGCAGCAGGCGGAGGTCTTCGCGAGCCTCAACGCGTGGGAGCGGCACACCGACCTGGTGGTCGTCCCGGACGAGCACGAGTTCGAGGACCTCGACGTCGGCGGCTACGCCGCGGACGCCGTCGTCGAGCTGCGCGGAAGGGCCGCCTCCGACGCCGAGGACGCCCCCGCCGCCGGTGACGCGCTGCGGCTCCTGTACCGCCTCGTGGGAGGACCGACCCGATGAAGCTGCACCGCCTCAAGCTCGAGAACTTCCGCGGCGTGACCGCCCGCGAGATCGAGTTCCCCGACGCCGGGGTCGTGGTGGTCACCGGCCGCAACGAGATCGGCAAGACCTCCATGATCGACGCCCTGGACGCGCTGATCGCCCTGCCGGACAGCAGCAGGAAGCGCACGATCCTCGACGCGAAGCCCGCCGGCCGGGACGTGCCCGTGCTGGTGGAGGCGGAGTTCTCGATCGGGCCGACCCGGGTGGTCTACACCAAGCAGTGGCTCAAGAAGCCGACCACGATCCTGCGCCACGTCACGGGCACCTCGGCCGGGCGCACGGTCACCGGCCGCGAGGCCCACGACGCCGCCGAGCAGCTGTGGGCCACCGCCGACACCACCCTGTGGCAGGCGCTGCGCTATCTCCAGGCCAGCGGCCTGGACCAGAACGCCCTGACCGACAGCGCCGCGCTGCGCCGGGCCCTGGAGTCCCGCGCCGGCGAGGCCCGGGGCGACGACCGCGAGGTCGCCACCCTGCTGGAGCGCGTGGGCGCGGAGTGCGACAGGTACTGGACCTCCACGCGGAAGAGGAACGCCAAGTTCGTGCAGGCCGAGACGGACTGCCGGGAGGCCGAGACCGCCGCCGCCGCGGCCGCCGAGGAGCTGCGCGGCATCGCCGGGGTGGAGGACGAGCTGGCGGAGCTCACCGAGGAGATCACCGACTCCGGGCGCAAGCTCACCGCGGCCCGGGCGGAACGGGCGGAGCTCGACCGGGCCGCCGAGCAGATCGAGGCCGTCCAGCGGCAGCATCAGGAGGTTCAGCGCCGCCGGGACGCCGCCCAGGGCGAGCTCGACCGCGCCCGTGAGCGCGCGACCCGCCGCACGGAGCTGGTGACCTCCCTCGCCGCCGACGAGGAGCGCAGCGCCGCACTCGCCGGAGACCTGCGCGCCTGCGAGGAGGACCTCTCGCCGGTGCGGGAGCACGCCGAGGAGGCCGAGCAGCGCCGCGCCGCGGCACAGGCCGCGGTGCAGGAGGCCCGGGCCGCGCACCGGTCCGCGCGGGAGGACCAGAAACACCTCGACGACGTCGAGCGCCACCGCCGCGCGCGCACGGTCCTGGACTCGCTCGAGACGGTCCGGGCGCGGCTGACCGAGCTGCGGTCCCGGCCCGCCACGGAGATCGACGAGGACGTCCTGGACGACCTCGACCGGGCCCAGCGCACCGCGGAGCGGGCCGAGGCCGAGCTGGCCGCCGGCAGCGCCCGGGTGGAGCTGACCGCGATCGGGCACGCCCGCCGCATCGAGCGCTGCGGCGCCACGGAGGAGGTCCGCCCCGAGGAGCCGTGGTCGGTGCCGGTGACCGACGAGGTCGAGGTCGAGATCCCCGGCGAGTGGCGGGTGCGGATCTCCCCGGAGCAGGGCATCGAGACCCGCCGGGACGCCGCGCAGCAGGCCGCCGAGGCGTTCGCCGCACTGCTGGCGCGGCACGGGGTCGAATCGGTCGCCGAGGCGCGGGCCGCCTGGCGCGACGCCCAGGAGCTGGACCGGCAGGTGCGCGAGGCCGAGGCCGACCGCGACCGGCTCCTCGACGGCGAGGACGAGAGCCGGCTGCGCGACGAGCGCGACCGCCTCGCGGCCGCGATCGAGCAGTACGGCGACCGGCGCAGCGGCGACGCGCCGCTGCCGGAGTCGTCCGGCGCGGCGCAGGCAACGGTCGAGGCCGCCGAGACCGCCCTCACCGAGGCCGAGGACGCCGCCCGCCGCACGGAGGCCGCCGCCCAGGCGGCACGCGCGAACCTGGAGAAGGCTCAGACTCGGCTGCACTCCCTGCAGGGTGCGGCCCTGGAGCAGGAGCGGGCCCTCAACACCGCCCGGGCCCGGCTCGAGGAAGCCCGCCACGAGGTGCCGGACGAGGACCTCGACCACGCCGTCACGCACGCCGGCGAGGCGCTGGCCGCCGTCCAGGAGGAGATCGACGCGCACGAGGCGCACCTGACGGGTCTCGACGCCGAGCGGGTGCTCGCCGACCGGGAGCTCGTGGCCGACCAGGTCGCCGGGCTCGAGCGGCTGCTCGCCGACCGGCAGGGCCGCCGCAGCTCCCTGCTGGGCAAGCTCGAGGGCATGGGCCGTGACCGGGTGCAGCTGGAGCACGACCAGGCGGAGACCCGGCTCGAGGCGGCCCGGCGCCATCTGGCCGCGGTCGAGCGGCGGGCCGAGGCCGCCCTGCTGCTGGAGCGCACCCTGCTGGCCCACCGCGAGCGCGCCCACGCCCAGTACGTCCAGCCCTTCCGCAGCGCGGTGGAGCAGCTGGGCCGGGCGGTCTACGGCCCGGAGTTCGAGGTCCTGGTGAGCGGCACCCTGGAGGTGGAGCAGCGCAAGCTCGACGGCGACTGGCTGCCGTTCCATGCCCTGTCCACGGGCGCCAAGGAGCAGCTGGTGATCCTCATCCGGCTCGCCACCGCGCTGCTGGTGGATCCGGAGGACGGGGTGCCGGTGCTGCTCGACGACGCCCTGGGCCACTCCGACCCGCAGCGGCTGCGCCGGCTGGCCTCGGCCATCGCCACCGCCGGGGAGCGTACCCAGGTGATCGTGCTGACCTCCAACCCCGAGCGCTTCGCGAACCTGCGGGAGGCGCGGCGGATCGAGATGTGAGCGGCCCTGTGGTTCAGGAGGTCGGCCCTCCACCCACGGGTGGCATCGGGCCCACCACGTCGTAGGTCGCGCAGACGAACGCGCGGTTGCGGGCCACGTCCTTCAGCTCCAGGTCGAACCTGCGGGGGAACAGCGGCCGGCCCGCCCCGAGGGTGACCGGCGCGATGGAGACCATCAGCCGGTCCAGCAGCCCGGCCTCGGCGAACTGGGCGGCCAGGTCACCGCCGCCGACCACCCAGATGTCCTTTCCGCCGGCGGCGTCCGCGAGGTCGGCGTGGATCGGTGCCACCTGCCCCTGGGCGAAGCGGATGTCCGCCCCGGGAATGCCCGGCAGCTCCGCGTGGGAGACCACCCAGGCGGGCATGTCGTAGGGCCACTCCTCGCCGGAGGCGTGCAGGTGCGCGCGGACCCACTCGTAGGTGGTGCGTCCCATCACGACCGCCCCGATCCCGGCGATGAACTCGTCGTAGCGGTGCGGACCCTCGGGGTCGGAGTCCTGCCGGAACAGCCACTCCAGGGAGTCCTGCTCGTCGGCGAGGTAGCCGTCCAGGGTGGCGGCGGTGTAGAAGACGGTGCGGGTCATCGGAGGCCTCCGGTACGTCGTTGCAACCATTCGATCGGGTCCCCGGCATCGGGGGTGACTCCGGCGCGGCGCAGCATCAGCCGGCCCAGCTGGCGCCGGTGCGCGGAGAACGTGAGCACGTGGGCGATCACGCTGCTGACGACGAAGCTCTCCGGCGGGTCGCACAGCGCGTCGATGATCCGGTCGCCCCACGCGGCTCTGCGGTCGATGTCCCGGACCATGGCCAGCCACCTGGGGGCGATCTCCCGGTGGCGATCCGCCAGTGCCACCGGATCGTCGTCCCCGGTGTCCGGGGCCTCGTGCCCTTCGATGGCCGCCAGCCAGATCTCCTTGGCCGTGACGAGGTGGCGCAGCACGTGGGCCAGCGACTCGTCGGGGCCGTCCCAGCCCAGGGGTGCACTGTCCGGCACGTGCACCCTGCGGTACTCCTCCTCGGACACCCCTTGTGCCCGCGTCAGCAGGTCGCTGACGTCCTCGACGTCGTGGTGCAGCATCAGCTCCGTCACGTCGGCCGCCGCAGGCCGGGCCGTTGCGGCTTCGTGGGTGTCGACCCACAGCGAGGTCGGAGGGTGGAAGTGGATGCCGTTGGGAGCCGGCAGCCAGTGGCTCGTGCCACGCTCAGCGGTGGTGCTGGGGGGATGGCCGAACGCCCTGGTGAAGGCGCGGGCGAAACCGTCGACCGACTCGTACCCCGCAGCCCACGCCGTCTCGGTCACCGACCGGCCTGACCCCAGTTCCCACGCCGCCCGCTCCAGCAGAACCCGGCGCCGCATCGTCACCGGCGGCTCCCCGGTGCCGCGGGTCAGCCGGCGGCTGAAGTGGTAGGGCGAGGACCAGGCCCCACCGGCCATGTCCTCGAGAGTGCGGTTGTTCTCGTCGAGCACCGCGTCGAGCAGCTCGCGAAGTCGGTCACGGTCTTGATCCTGCATGTCCCCAGTCTGGCCGGACCGAGCCGGTCAGCGCCCGACCGTCCTTGCTCTGTGCAGCGCCGCGTTGCGGGCGGCACGCCCTTCCGGACGTCAGAGGTCCGTGCTGCAGGCGGGCGTACGGGTGCTCGTCCTCCGTCGTCGATGGCCGATGACACACAAGCACGGCTGGCGGTCCGCCCTTGCCCCGGCTTCCTCGGGGGCGCACTGTGAGTGGCACACCCCAGGGCCGGCAGCGGCGAGTCAGATGCTGGAGCCAGGCCGGAGGAGATCAGCCCTTGGGCCGCCGTTCCGATCCACCCCGTCGGCCGCCCGGCGCCGCGTGGGAACCCGATGCGGGAGCCGGTGCCGTGCACGGCCTGATGTCGGTGCTGGTCTTCGGCGCGCTGATGGTCGTCGTTCGCGCCCGGGGACGGCTGGGCCTGCCGTCCCCGGGCACGGACGACCTGCACCGGTCGGGAGGAACCCCATGACCCCGTCGACCCCGGCCCCCAGGGACACCGGCCGCCGCTCCCGGGATGGTTCCCCGGCCCGGCGCCGGCCCGTGACGGTCTTCCTCCTCCTGGCCCTGGGCCTGGGGTGGGCGGCGCTGACGGTCCCCGTGGTCATCGGGGCTCCGGTGGAGTCCTTCCTGCTGGCCATGACCTTCGTCGCACTGCTGGGCTCGGCCCTGCTGGTGACCCGCCTGGCGGACGGTCCGGGCGCGGTCCGGCGGTTGCTGGGCCGGGCCTTCGCCTGGCGCTTCGGCGCGGCCCGCTGGGCGGTGGTCCTGCTGGGCATCCCGGTGCTCACCCTGGCGCTGGCCGCGGTCACTGGTACCCTGCGCAGTCCGCCGAGCGGCTGGGCGGCCGAGGCGGGGTGGTACCTGTTCAGCACCCTCGTCTACGGGGCCCTGGTGCTCAACCTGTGGGAGGAGACCGCGTGGGGCGGGTTCCTCCAGTCCCGGCTCACCGCCCGCCACGGACTGGTGGTCGCCGCGCTGCTCACCGGCCTGTCCTTCGCGGGGATCCATCTGCCGCTGTACCTGGCCGAGGGCTGGAGCGGGGAGACCGCCCGGGACCTCGTGCTGCTCTTCCTGCTCGTGCCCGTCTACCGGTACCTGCTGGGCATGCACCTGCTGGACACGGGCGGCAGCGTGCTGGCCATCGGTGTCCAGCACGCCTCCTGGAACGCCGCCGGGAGCCTCGGCGCGGTCGAGGGCGAGTGGCAGGTGATGGTGGCCGTGGTCCTGCTCACCCTCCTGATGGCGCTGGAGCGGCACGTCAGGGGCCGGGACGCCCGGCCCCTCGGCCGTGCCGCCGAGCGACGGGCCGCCGCCGGGTGGATCAGCCGGCGCGGGCCCGCCCCGGGGACCGCGGACGACGGTCGAGGATGACCGGGCAGTGCGGCGTCAGGCGGGCCCCGCCGCGTCGCCGGGCCGCCGGGCCTCCAGCAGGCCGACGAACATGGTCCGGTGCAGCCGGTCCACGTGCTGGTGGGAGACGTCCACGGCCGTCCGGCAGTCGCGGGCGGCCAGGGCACGGACCAGCCCGATGTGGTCGTGGTTGGACAGGTGCAGCTGGTCGATCGGGTACGGGATGAAGTAGCCGTAGAGCTGCTCGAGCACCCTGAGGTACTCCTCCGCGGCGTTCCCGACGGCGGCGGCCTCGGCGACCGCCCGGTGGAACTCGTCGTCGGCCTGGTGGTAGACGGACCAGCTCTGGGCCTCCGCCATTCGGCGGGTCAGCTCCTCGAGGTGCCGGAGGTGCTCGTCCGTGGCGCGGAGGGCGGCGAAGTGCGCCAGCGCGCACTCCATGAGCAGGCGGCGGTCGATCAGGCCGTGCACCTCCACGGTCTCGGCCGCGGGGACGACGAGCCGGCGCAGCGCCTCGGCGGAGGGCTGGTCGGCGACGAACGTGCCGCCGCTGCGCCCGCGCCGCCGGACCAGCACACCGTCGTCGGCGAGGCTCATGAGCGCCCGCCGGGCGGTCATCGGACTGACGGAGAGCCCGCGGGCGACCTCCTCCTGGTCCGGCAGCCGCTCGCCGGGCTGGAGCATGCCCAGCGAGATGGCCATGCCGATCCGCAGGCGCACCGCGTCGATGGCGTTGCGCCGCCCGAGGCCGCCGAGCACCCCGGCGCCGAGGGCGTCCGCAGGTGCGTCGTCGTGGGCCACGCCGTCCACTGTACGGCTCGGCATCGCGCCCCTTCCTTTATTGGATCAATTGGATCTAATATAGCTCGCGTATCCCGGACCAGCAGATCGGACCCCACATGCACCGCACGCTTTCCCTGGTCGCCGCGCAGGCCGCTCCGCGCCTGATCGGCGAACCGGTGTCCGCCTTCGCCGGCGAGGTCGGCGAGATCCTCCGGACCCGCCCGGACACCCGGCTGGTCGTCTTCCCGGAGCTGCACCTGTTCGGGGACGGGGACCCCGACCTGCAGCGCACCGAGGCCCTGCAGGACAGCGCCCAGCCGCTGGACGGCCCCCGCACCCGGGAGCTCCGGCAGCTGGCGGGGGATCTCGGGATCTGGCTGGTGCCCGGCAGCGTCTGCGAGCGCGGCCCGGAGGGCCAGCTGTTCAACACCCAGCTGGTGCTCTCCCCCGAGGGCGAGCTCGCCGGCCACTACCGCAAGGTCTTCCCGTGGCGCCCGCACGAGCCCTACGACCCGGGCGACCGGTTCACCACCGTCGACGTCGACGGCGTCGGGCGGCTGGGACTGAACATCTGCTACGACGCGTGGTTCCCGGAGGTCACCCGCCAGCTGGCCTGGATGGGCGCCGAGGTGGTGCTCAACGTCGTGAAGACCACCACCCCGGACCGCCGCCAGGAGGTGGTCCTGGCACAGGCCAACGCCATCACCAACCAGGTGTTCATGGTCAGCGTGAACTGCGCCGGCCCCGTGGGCGCCGGGCAGAGCCTGATCGTCGACCCGGAGGGACGGATCCTGGCGTCCTCCCCCGACGACCGGCCGGAGCTGCTCGCCGCGGACCTGGACCTCACCCACGTCGAGCGCGTGCGGGCCGAGGGCACGGAGGGGATCAACCGCATGTGGTCCCAGTTCCGCGCCGGCGAGAGCCCCATCGACCTCCCCGTCTACGGGGGCCGGATGGACCCGGCCACCTGGACCCCGCGACCCTTCACACCCTGAGGACCTCAGCATGGAAACGACGACCCTGACCCGCACGCTGCGGCTGCCCTCGCTGGTCCTCTTCGGACTGGCCTACCTCACGCCGATCATCGTCCTGGGCATCTTCGGCGTCATCGCCGAGACCTCCGGCGGCGCCGCACCGGCGTCCTACCTCGTGGCGCTGGCCGCGATGCTGCTGACCGCGCACAGCTACGGCCGGATGGCCGCGGCCCACCCCGTGGCCGGCTCCGCCTACACCTACGTCCGCCGCTCCATCGACTCCCGCGCCGGGTTCCTGGTCGGCTGGGCGGTGCTGCTGGACTACCTGTTCCTGCCCATGGTGATCTGGCTGATCGGCGCCTCCTACCTGGACGCCCAGTTCCCCGGTGTGCCCTTCGCCGCATGGATCCTCGGGTTCGTCGTGATCACCACGGTGCTCAACGTGCTCGGGATCAAGGTCGCGGACAAGGCCAACTACCTGCTGATGGCCTTCCAGCTCCTCGTCCTGGGGTTCTTCGTCGTCCTGTCGGTCGGCGCCGTGGTCTCCGCGGCCGGGCCGGGCGGGCTGGTGAGCGCCGAGCCGTTCCTCAGCAGCACCTCCGACCTCGGGATGGTCACGGCCGGCGCCGCCATCGCCGCGTACTCGTTCCTGGGCTTCGACGCCGTCACCACGCTCACCGAGGAGGCGGTCGAGCCGCGCAAGAACATGCCGCGGGCGATCATGCTCATCGCGCTGATCGGCGGCGGCATCTTCGTGGTCGTCTCCTACGTGACGCAGCTGGTGCACCCCGGCGGCCGGTTCGAGGACACCGCCTCCGCCGCGTCCCAGATCGCCCTGCAGATCGGCGGTCAGCTGTTCGGGGCGGTGTTCCTCGCCGGTCTCGTCGTCGCGCAGTTCGCCTCCGGTCTGGCCGCGCAGGCCAGCGCCTCCCGGCTGCTGTACGCCATGGGCCGGGACACCGTGCTGCCCAAGGCCGTGTTCGGCCGGCTGGACCCGCGCTTCCGCACCCCGGTCCTGAACCTGGTCATCACCGGCGCCGTGGGGCTGATCGCGATCTTCCTGGACGTGGCGACGTCCACCTCGTTCATCAACTTCGGGGCGTTCACCGCCTTCACCCTGGTGAACCTCGCAGTGATCTTCCACTTCGTGCGCGAACGCCGCGCCGGGCACCGGCTCAACGTCCTGAGCTACGTGGTGGTGCCCGCCGGAGGCGCCCTCGTGTGCGCCTTCCTGCTGTCCCAGCTCGACGCGAACGCCCTGACGCTGGGCTCCCTCTGGCTGGTGTGTGGGATCATCGCCCTGGCCGTGGTCACCCGCGGCTTCCGCGCCGCGCCGCCGGAGATGGCCGCCACGGAGCAGCAGGTGACCCACGAGGTCGCCTGACTCCCCTGCTGCGGAAGGAACGACGGAATGCGGATCGCCGTGGGCCAGCTCCGGTCCGGCACGGACGTGGGCGCGAACCTGGCCGCGATCGCGGCCCTCGTCGAGGACGCCGCCGGCCGCGGCGCCCGGATGGTGGTGCTGCCGGAGTACGCCACCTACCTGAAGAAGGCCGTCGACGAGACCTTCCCGCAGGTCGCCGAGCCGCTCGACGGCCCGGTGGGCACCGAGCTGGCCCGCCTCGCCGCCCGCCACCGCGTGACCGTGGTGGCGGGCGTGGTCGAGGCCTCCGAGGCCCCCGGGCGTGCGCACAACACCCTGGTGGTCCACGGCCCCGACGGGCAGCGGGTGGCGCGCTACCGCAAGATCCACCTCTTCGACGCCCAGGGTTACGCGGAGTCCCGCTTCATCGAGGCGGCACCCGCCCCGGAGCCGGTGGTCTTCGACGTCGACGGGCTGCGCTTCGGCCTGCTGACCTGCTACGACCTGCGCTTTCCGGAACTGGCCCGGGCGCTGGCCGACGCCGGGGCGCAGGTCCTGCTGAGCTGCGCGGCGTGGGTGCCCGGGGAGCACAAGCTGCGGCAGTGGCAGGCCCTGTCCACGGCGCGGGCCATCGAGAACGGGGCCTACGTCGTCGGGTCGTGCCAGGCGGAGCCGATCTCGATCGGCCACTCCCTCGTGGTCGACCCCATGGGCGCGACCGTGGCCGAGCTGGGCGCCGACCCCTCCCTCGCCGTGGCCGAGGTCCTGCCGGAGCTGATCAGCTCCGCACGGCAGCGCTTCCCGATGGCCGCGCAGCGACGGCTTCCCGCCCCCGGATGACGCGCGGTCAGGCCCGGAGCACCACCTGCGTGAGGTGGCTCACCTAGACTCGTGGCCACGGAGACGAGGGACGGACATGAGCATCGAGGACCAACGGCGCTCCCGGGCGGCGGCCACGGGATCGCAGGAGCCGACGTCGGACGGTCGCGCCCGTTCCGAGGCCGTGGCCCGGGAGGCCACGGCACCGAACGCCGACCTGCAGCAGGCGCTGGCCGAGGTGCGGAAGGTCGGGGTCGAGGCCAGCGAGCTGCTGCGCACGGAAGGCCTGACGCCGGCCCGGCTCGTGCACTTCCCGCCGGGCGCCCGGTCCTACCCCCTGATCGGTCGTGCGCTCTCCGGGGTCCGGTGCGGCTACGGATGGCACGTCGTCCGAGGCCTGGTCGTGGGCACGGACGGCCGGCTGTGGGCGCGCACACCGGGCCCCGACGCCACCCCGCACCACGACCTGGGCGCGTGGCGGCTGGAGGTGGAGCCGCCCGGCGGCCCGGGGAAGCTGCCGCCTCCCGTGGCGTTCGACGGCGCCTCCCTGCACACCGTGCGCCGGATCTCCGAGGACGAGTACCTGAAGGTCGACCTCATCGACCGCCTCACGGACGGCTATGCCCGGTTGCTCATCCTCCACCACCGGCAGCGGTCCTGAAGGGGCGAGTCGTGGACCGGACACGGCCCGTCCCGACGGGCGGACGCACGGCCTCTCCACACCGTCGTGCCGCGCAGTGCGTCACCGACGGCGGCCTGCCCTCCTCGGGCTTACAGTCGAAGCTGTGATTGCAAAAGGAAACGGACCGTCCGAGGTGCCCTTCCCCGGCCGGTGGCGGCAGGTGATGACGCGTGAGCACGCAGCCCACTGACTTCTGCCTGCCCAACCTCCCGCTCAGCGCCCCGCTGCAGGCGGATCCGGGCCGGGAGCGCGGCGTCTACTCCTGGTGGCTGGACACCACCCGCTGCCCCACCCCCGAGGCGGCCGGCCTGCTGCAGCTGCCGGACGTGCCGCGGCTGGTGCACGCCTCCGGCGGGGCGGAGCTGGTCTACGTGGGCCGGGCCCGCCGCAATCTGCACCAGCGCATCGTGGGCCAGCACCTGCGGCGCACCCGGTCCTCGGCGCTGCGGCGCACCCTGCTGGCGGTGCTGCTGCCGGGCGACCCGTCCTGGCGGGAGGGCGCGGCCCTGGACGGGCGGGGCCGCGTGGTGCTCGGCGAGGCGCAGGGCAGCGGCTCACGAACTGGATGCAGGAGCACCTGCTCCTCGGCTGGGCGGTCTGTGAGACCAAGGACGACGTCGACGCGCTCGAGCGGCGGTGGATCGCCGAGCACCGGCCGGCGCTGAACACGGACGGCACCGATCACGGTGCTCAGCTGGCCGAGTTGAAGGAGACCTTCCGCGCGGGCCTGCCCCGGCGGCCCTGACCCCGGCACACGGGGTCCTTCTCGACCACGCCGGCCATCGGCCGCACGTCCCGGAGCTGCTGCGGCGACCCCACGGATCGCACGGCAGTCCGCCGCCCCGGCGGCTCACCACTTACACTCGGAGCGTGCCGAGAACCCCCAGCACGCACCGCTCCAGAGGGCCGAAGCACCCCACGCTGGCCGACGTCGCCCGCGCCGCCGAGGTCGACCCGTCGACGGTCTCCCGCACGCTGCGCCGGGGCGAGGACAGCGCCCGGACCGAGCGCGCCCGGCGGATCTGGGCCGTCGCCCGCGCCCTCGACTACCGCCCCAACCTCGCCGCGGCAGCGCTGCGGACCAATTTCACCCGCCTCATCGCCGTCTTCATCCCCCGGCTGCGGGACGAGGTGCTCGCGCTGATGTACGAGGGCATCGAGGAGACCCTGGAGGCCGCGGGCTACCAGTGCGTCGTGCTCGCCACCGGCGACGACCCCGACGTCCAGCTGGCCAAGCTGCAGATCGCCCTTCAGCGCCGCGTGGACGGCGTGCTGGTCGGCGACGCCGTCATCGGCTCGCCGTTCCTGGCGCGCGTTCGGGCCGCCGGGATCCCCTGCATCCTGTTCAACCGGCCCCGGCGCGGCTACCGCTCGATCACCATCGACGACCGGGCGGGCGGGCGGCTGGCCGCCGAGCACCTGCTCGCCCGGGTCGAGGGGCCACTGGCCGTCTACGGCGCCATGGACCACGCCCAGAACCTGATCCACCGGGTCGACGGCTTCCTCGACGCCTGCCGCGCCGCCGGCCGGGCGGTCGACCCGGACCTGGTCTTCCACGGCGGCCTCTTCGCGGAGGACGGGCTCGGGATGGCCGAGCGGCTGCTCGCGCTGCCCGACCCCCCGCGGGGCATCTTCGCCGTCAACGACGCCGCGGCCGTCGGCGTCCTGGGCGAGTACGTGCGCCACGGCGCCCGCCCCGGGGAGGACGTCTTCGTGATCGGGTTCAACAACGTCTTCCTCGCCCGGGTGATGTCCGTGCCCCTGACGACGGTCGCCAGCCCCATGCGGGAACTCGGTGCCGCCGCGGCCACCGCCCTGCTCGAGCTCATGGCCGGCGGCCGGCCCACGTCCCGGGTCATGCCCGTCGAACTGCTCGTGCGCGCCTCGACCGGCGGACCCGGCCGACGGGCCAGGCCCGAGGCGCCTCCCGGGGCCTGAATCTGCCCGCCGCCGGAGACCTTCCCGTCGACGACGAAATGCAATCGATTGCGAAAACCGTTGACCCCGGCCGCCCCACCCCCTAGCGTTCGAGACATGGCTCACGTCCGCGGCGGAGCCCGGCCGGCACCCGACCGGCCACCTCCGTGGTGGACCACGACCGGCGCGCCGCCGGACGGAGCCGCCGCCCGGCGGCGCGTCGCCGGGGACGGGCACTGCCGGAGACCCTCCGGCACCGCACCGTTCCCCACCGACGGGCCGAGACCCCCGACGAGGGAGGACCCCGATGCCGTTCGACGTGGTGGAGGCGACCCAGCGGGTCGAGGAGCAGATCGACCGGCTCTCCCGGCTGCGCGCCGAGGAGCGGCCGGGCTGGACCCGGCAGGTCTTCGGGGAGCCCTACCGGGAGTCCCGTGAGTGGGTCGCCGCGACGATGCGGGAGGCGGGCCTGGAGGTCCACCGGGACGCCGCCGGGAACCTCGTCGGCCGGCTGGCCGGCACGAGCCCCTCCGCCCCGGCGCTGATGACGGGCTCCCACACGGACACCGTCGACGGCGGGGGCCGGTTCGACGGGGTGGTCGGCATGCTCGGCGCGATCGAGGCCGCCCGCAGCATCCGCGAGTCCGGCACCCCGCTGAGCCGGGACCTGCTCGTCGTCGACTTCCTCGGCGAGGAGTCCAACGAGTACGGGCTCAGCTGCCTGGGCAGCCGGACCATGGCGGGCGAGCTGACCGCCGCCGACCTGGACCGGCGCAATCTCTCCGGGCGGTCCCTGGGCAGCGCGTACGAGTCCTTCGGCCTCGACCCCTCCGCCCTGCTGGACCCCGCCCGCACGGCCCCGGGGCCGCTGCACGGGTACGTGGAGCTGCACATCGAGCAGGGACCGACCCTCGAGCGGGAGGGCGAACAGATCGGCGTGGTGACCTCGATCAGCGGGATCGAACGCTTCGTCGCCCACTTCGCCGGCCGCGAGGACCACGCCGGAACCCGCCCGGTCGCGGACCGGCACGACGCCATGGTCGCCGCCGCCGAGGCCGTCCTGGCCGTGCGCAGCGAGGGGTGCGGCGCCCCCGGCGTCGCGACCACCACGCACGTGCGCAACCGCTCCTCCTCCCCTAACGTGGTGCCCAGCGCGGTGGACGTCTCAGGGGAGCTGCGCAGCATCGACCGGTCCTGGCTGACCGGGGCCAAGCGGCGCCTGGGCGCCCAGATCCTCAGCGCCTCCCGGGGATACGGCGTGGACGTGGACTTCGACTGGACCTCGGACAACGAGATCGTCGAGGCCCACCCGCGCGCCTACGACCTCGTCGCGGCGACCGCCGCAGAGCTGGGCTACTCCTGGCGGCCCGTACCCAGCGGGGCCACCCACGACGCCGTGCACCTGGCCTCCCTCGCGCCGATGGCGATGATCTTCGTGCCCTCCCGCGACGGCCGCAGCCACTGCCCCGAGGAGTGGACCGACGCCGCGGACATCGGCCGCGGCGTCCACGTCCTGACGGAGACCCTCCGCGCCCTCGACACCGCCCGGCTGTGACCGTGCGCCCCGCACCGGGCGTGCTGCCCGCCCCGACCCTCGAGCTCCCGTTCCGTCATCCCGTTCTGGAGGGACCCGCATGAGACCGCTGTCCGAGTACGTCAACCTTCCCTTCCTGTGGGTCTGCGCCCTCGGCGTCTTCGCCGTGATCATCCTGCAGACCGTCATCTACGTGCGGGCCGCCCGGACCGCCGGGCCGGACCTCGGGTTCACCAAGGAGGACCTGCGCCGTTCCTTCAAGTCCGGCGGCATCGCCGCGATCGGTCCCTCCCTCGCGGTGGTCGTCGTGGCCATCGCGCTGCTGCCGCTGTTCGGCGCGCCCGCCGTGCTCGTGCGCATCGGTCTCGTCGGCTCGGCCGCGACCGAGACCTCCTCGGCCAACCTCGCGGCCGGGACGATGGACGCCGAGCTCGGCGGCGCGGGCTGGACCCCGGAGGTCTTCGCCGTCGCGTTCCTGGCCATGAGCCTCTCGGGCGGTCTGTGGATGCTGGCCACCCTGGTCCTCACGCCCATGCTCAAGCGCGGGGACACGAAGCTGCGGTCCGTGAACCCCGCCCTGATGGCAATCGTGCCCTCGGCGGCCCTGCTCGCGGCCTTCGCGTCCCTGGGCGTCGCCGAGCTGCCCAAGGGCAGCGTGCACGTCATCACCGTGGCCACCTCGGCGCTGGTGATGGCCGTGTGCCTGGTCCTGACCAAGCGCCTGAACGCCCCGTGGCTGCGCGAGTGGGGCCTCGGCATCTCCATCATCGTCGGGCTGGTCGTGGCCTACTTCGCCCACGGCGCCGGCCTCGGCCCCGCCGCCTGACCCCCGTCGCGATCCCCAGGAGCTCCCATGGCCACCACCACCAGCTCAGCAACCGCCGCCTACACGGCCTATGACCGCACCACGTCCCGATGGGGCCGGATCACCATGACCATGGGCCTGCTGCTGTCCCTGGCCGGCCCCGCCTACCTGCTGTTCTTCAGCGGCCTGGACATCCCGCTCTCCACCGTGGTCACCGCCTACCTGGCCGTGGCCGCGGTGTTCGCCGTGCTCGCGATCGTCGAGCCCCTCACCTACTTCCCGGTCCTCGGACCGGCCGCGATGTACCAGGCCTTCATGATCGGCAACATCGCCAACAAGCTGCTGCCCTCGGCGATCGTGGCGCAGGCCGCCATCGACGCCAAGCCCGGCACCCGCCGCTCCGAGCTGGCCGCCGTGATGGCGATCTGCGGCGCCGCCGTGGTGCACATCTTCTCGCTGCTGATCTTCGTCGGCATCCTCGGCACCTGGCTCGTCAGCATCGTCCCCGCCTCGATCACCGAGGTCGCCCAGCTCTACATCTTCCCCGCCATCATCGGCGCCGTGATCGTCCAGCTGGCCGCCTACGTCAAGCAGCCGCGCATCACGATCATCGCCCTCGCCGTTGGCGCGGTGGTCCAGCTGCTGCTCGTGCCCGTCCTGGGCCCGACGTTCCGGAACTTCGCGACCGCCGTGGTCGTGCTGCTGACCATGGTGCTGGCCTGGGTGCTGCGCAACCGGAGCACCCAGCACGCCGGCCCCGGGGACGAAGCCCTCCAGTGACACCACGACCCACCCGCCCTCAGCCCTCCCCACGAAAGGACGTCATGACCACCACCGTTCCCGAGGTCCCCACCGCGCTCCGCGACGACCTGCACGAGCTCTACCGCCACCTGCACCGGAGCCCGGAGCTGTCCATGCAGGAGCACGCAACCGCCGAGCTGATCCGCGCCCGCATGGAAACGCTGGGCTGCGAGACGTTCCTGTGCGGGGGCACCGGCGTCGTCGCCGTCCTGCGCAACGGCGAGGGGCCCGTCGTCGGCTTCCGCGCGGACACGGACGCCCTGCCCCTGGCCGAGGACACCGGCCTCGACTACGCCTCCACGGCCCGCGGCACCCTGCCCGACGGCACCGAGGTGCCGGTGATGCACGCGTGCGGCCACGACACCCACATCACCAGCGCGATCGGCGCCGCGACCCTGCTCGCCGGCGACCGCGACGCGTGGGCGGGCACGGTCGTGTTCCTGTTCCAGCCCGGCGAGGAGACCGCCGAGGGCGCCCGGGCCATGCTCGACGACGGGCTGTGGGACCGGGCCCCGCGCCCGGAGGTCGTCTACGGCCAGCACGTGTGGCCGGGCCGCGCCGGGCAGGTCGAGATCAGCACCGGTCCGGCCATGGCGATGGCCGACAGCTGGCGGGTCACCGTGCACGGGCGCGGCGGGCACGGCTCCCGCCCCGAGGACACGATCGACCCGGTGGTGCTGGCCGCCCACATGGTCGTCCGGATGCAGAGCATCGTCTCCCGCGAGGTGCCCGCCCAGCAGTCCGCCGTCATCACCGTCGCGACCTTCCACGCGGGGCTGAAGGAGAACATCATTCCCCCGACGGCGGTGTTCACCGTCAACGTCCGCAACCTCGACCGCGCGGTCCGGGAGAAGGTGCTCGCCGCGCTGCGCCGGGTGATCCTCGCGGAGGCCGACGCTTCCGGGGCACCGGCTCCGGACATCGAGGAGCTCTACACCTTCCCCCTGCTCGTCAACGACCCCGCGGAGACGGCCGCGCTCAAGCAGGCGCTCGGGGCCGTCCTGGGCGAGGGAAACGTGCTGGACCGTCCCGCCCAGATGGGCAGCGAGGACTTCGGGCACCTGCCCGACGCCATCGGGGTGCCCGGCGTCTACTGGTTCTTCGGGGGCACGCCCGACGACGTGCTCGACGGCGGGAAGCCGGTGCCGACCAACCACTCGCCCTTCTTCGCCCCGGTGCTGGAGCCGACCCTGACAACGGGCGTGACCGCCGCGGTCACGGCGATCCTCTCCCGCGTGGGCGGGACCCGATGAGCGCCCCCGCGGACACCGCCCTGCTCGAACTCTCCGCCCGGGAGCTCTCGGCCGCGATCCGGCAGCGGAGCGTGTCCGCGCGGGAGGTCCTCGACGCTCACTTCGCCCGGATCGACACGGTGAACCCGGCGATCAACGCCGTGGTCACCCAGGTCCGGGAGCAGGCTTACGCGGCCGCCTCCCGGGCGGACGAGCTGACCGCCAGCACGCCCGCCGACGAGCTGCCACCCCTGCACGGGGTGCCGATGACGCACAAGGACACCCACGCCACCGCCGGGATCCGCACCACCCTCGGCTCTCCGGTGTTCGCCGAGCAGGTGCCCGACCACGACGACCTGGTCGTGGCGCGCTTCCGGGCCGCCGGGGTGATCAGCACCGGCAAGAACAACGTGCCGGAGTTCGCCGCCGGCTCGCACACCTTCAACGAGCTCTTCGGCACCACGCACAACCCCTACGACCACACCCGCAGCGCCGGCGGCTCCAGCGGCGGGGCGGCCGCGGCGATCGCGTCCCGGATCCAGCCGCTGGGGGACGGCTCGGACATGGGCGGGTCGCTGCGCAACCCGGCGGCGTTCTGCAACGTCGTCGGGTTCCGGCCCTCCGCCGGGGTCCTGCCGCTGGCCCCCTCCCTCGACGCCTGGGCGTGGCTGGGCCGGTCCGGGCCGATCGCCCGCAGCGTCGACGACATCGCCCTGGCGATGTCCGTGCTCGCCGGACCCGACCCCCGGGTTCCCCTGGCCTGCCCGGTGGAACGGGCGGCGTTTCGCGCCCTGGCCGCCGAGGAGCTGCCCGAGCCCGACGCCCGGCCCCTGGCCGGGGTGCGGATCGGGCTGAGCACGGACTTCGGGGTGGGCGTGCCGGTCGAGGCGGAGATCGTGGAGGTCCTGAGGGCCCAGGCGCGGGTGTTCGAGGAGCTCGGGGCCGTGGTCGAGGAGGCCGTGCCCGACCTGACCGACGCCGACGAGGTCTTCGACACCACGCGGGCCTTCGACATGGCCACGATGCTGCGCACCGTGGTCGCCGAGCACCGGGAGCAGGTGAAGCCCGAGGTCGTGTGGAACGTGGAGAAGGGCCTGGCGCTGACCGGCCCGCAGCTGATGGACGCCGCCCTGGCGCGCACCCGCCTGCACGCGGCGACCCGGGCGTTCTTCGGCGAGCACGACCTGGTCCTGTGCCCCACCTCCCAGGTCCTGCCGTTCCCGTCCGAGGAGCGGTGGCCGCGCACCGTGGCGGGGGTGGAGATGCAGACCTACGTGGAGTGGATGCGCTCGGCCACGCTCGTCTCGGCCACGGGCTGCCCCGCGGTCTCGGTGCCGGGCGGGTTCAGCCCGGACGGGTTGCCGGTCGGGCTGCAGCTGGTCGCCGCCCACGGCCGCGACGTCGAGCTACTGCGGACGGCCCGCGCCTACGACCTCGCCACCCGCCACGCGGACCGGGCGCCCGTGCTCTGACCCCGCCGCCATTCGGCACAGACTCCCTCAAGACGGTGCCGTCCGGCCCGGCCAACCGCAGCCGGGTCTGAGCCTGTCGACGCTCGCAGACGAGACGGGACAGCGCTGGCCACGCCCACGGCCAGCACGGGGAGATCACCGCCTGGGCCCTGCTGGCCGAGGCGCTACCGCTGAGTGCTCCCGGTGATGAGCGCCGCCTGGTCCTGGACCTGGAGAGTTGGACGACCTCGAAAGGATGGTTCGGCGACGCCGGCAGTCTTGAGATCGGGATGCGCAACAGTGACCTCGAAGCCTGCCGGTTCGACAAGCGTGGTGCCTGATCCGCACCGGCTGAACCACGTCCACGAGCGTCACCCGGGATCACTCCCCCTCAAGTGCCGCAGTGGCGTGGGAGCTCTGCGTGGGCGGCCGATACTCCACGGCCGGACCGAGTCCGGGGCGCCGCCGTAGCTGATGAGGTCGACGTTGATGGGAAAGTGCGTTATCCGTTTCTTCGGTGTTCGCAGGTCATCGGGGCTGTTGGCCTTTCAGGTCGATGTAGTCGGACATGGGTGTGGCGGATCGGGCGGCGTGCTGGGCGATGATGTCGGGGCTGTAGCCGAGGAG
>NZ_LDNX01000102.1:0-38271 GCF_001027955.1 Kocuria sp. SM24M-10
AGTTCTCACCCACTGAACTGCGTGAACTGCACGAAGTCCGAGACGTAGACATCATTGTCGACCCTCACGACATGGTCTTCGACCGATCATCCGAAGAGCTCATGAAAAGTTCCAAGCAGCGACGTCTCGTGGCCGAAACCTTAGTGGAATGGTCCAAGCGCGACCCCTCAACGTTCACGGCCTCCCGCCGCATCCACCTGCACTTCATGCAAGCCCCAGTGCGGTTGGAAGGCACCACCCGCGTAGACGGAAAGTGTCAAGGCGGGTGAGACAGATTCCGTCAGGCGGTCTGTATGAGGGCCTCCTGTGAGGGCTGGTTGATCCAGGCGGCCTCGGGCAGCTTGGGCGCCTGGGGTCGGCGGTGGCCGAAGCGCTCGGGACGGGCGGCGTAGGCCGCGTCCAGGGTGGCCTGGCGCTGGGCGCGGACCTGCCCGGCGGTGCCGAAGTGGACGCTGGCGGGGGTGTGCAGCCCGATCCCGCAGTGGCGGTGCTCGTGGTTGTAGTAGGCGAAGAACTGCTCGGCGAACGCGCCGGCGTCGGCCAGGGACCCGAAGCGCTCGGGGAAGACCGGGGCGTACTTCAGCGTCTTGAACGCCGCCTCGCTGTAAGGGTTGTCGTTCGACACGTGCGGGCGGGAGTGCGACCTGGCCACCCCGAGGTCGACGAGCAGCTGAGCGACCGGTTTGGAGGTCATCGAGGTCCCGCGGTCGGCGTGGATCGCCTCCGGCACGCCATGGATGCCCATGGCGTGCTCGAGCAGGTTCTTGGCGATCTCGGCGTCCTCGCGGGCCGCGATGGTCCAGCCCACGACGAACCTGGAGAAGATGTCGAGCACGACGTACAGGTCGTAGTACACGCCCCGCTCCGGCCCCTTGAGCTTTGTGATGTCCCAACTCCACACCTGCCCCGGCGCCGTCGCGACGAGCTCGGGCCGGGTCCGGGGCGGGTGGCTCGCCTGCCGGCGCCGTTCCCCGGCCATGTCGTGCTCGCGCAGGATCCGGTGCATCGTGGACATCGAGCACAGGTAGGTGCCCTCGTCCAGCAGCGTGGCCCAGACCTGGGCGACCGACTTGTCCGCGAACCGCTGGCTGGTCAACACGGCCAGCACGTGGGCCCGCTCGGCGGCGGACAGCTTGTTCGCCGGTGCCGGCCGCGGTGTCCGTGGACGTGGCGGTGGCGGGTTCTTGGCCCGGTAGTGACTGGCGCGGGAGCGACCCAGCAGCGCGCACGCAGCCGCGGTGCCGACGTGCTCGGCCAGCCCGTCGACGGCCGGGTTGATCACCGCGGCGACCGCGGCGGCTTGTCCGCGCTCTCGGAGAGCGTCTCCAAGAGCGCGTGTGCTTTTCCCATCAGGTCCAGCGCCGCCCTGGTCTTGGCCAGCTCGGCCTCGGCCTTCTCCGCCCGGGCCCGTAGCGCCTGCAGCTCCCGCTCGCGCCGGTCCCGCGGCTTGCTGCCCAGCCCGGACAGCGAGCCGGCGGCCGCGGCCTTGCGCCACTCGATGATGTGGGAGGTGTACAGGCCCTCCCGGCGCAGGATCTCCCCACGCCCAGAGCGGTCCGCGGCGTCGTACTCGGCCAGGATCGCCGCTTTGAACTCGGCGGTGAACGTCCGCCTCTTGGGCCGGTCAGCACGAGGAGCCATAGCCCCATCATCGGTGCCGACGTCAGCAACCGTCATCGTCATCTCAGTATTGGTCCGTTCTCGCCCCGTGCAGTGCGAAGGTCAGCAGTGCTGGTGTCTCACCCCATCCTGACGCACAGGGTCCTCCGACTCCAGTTCACACTGGACGGGACACCGACCGGTCAGACCTGCGAGGTCCGGACCCCGTAAGCCTGCGACGGCCCTTGGGGGGCCCGGTGATCGTACCGGTGACGCTGGCGTCGTGTCGTTGCGGTGGGGCGACAGGCCTGGTCCCGCGACCGCAGGAACAGGGACCACGGAAACACTGGAGGTAGGGAAGCGCGATGGGCAGCCGGGACTATGCAGGGCTGGAGCGTGTGCTGCGGGAGCGCAATGAGATCGACTGGGTGATGGTCGCCAATGTGATTGACGATGCCACCGCCTACGGCCTGCCCGCCACCGAAGAGCACGCCATCGACTACATCGTGGGGCTTCATGGACAGGGCAAGATCCGTGTCGGCACCTACGTCCACGGCAGTCGGGAAGGGTTCATCCCGTGGGAGGAACCGATCACCGACCTGCCGGCCCGGTTGCGGGCGGCGCTGCTGCCCACAGACCCCGAGGACCCTTTGGGGTCGGTGATGACCGTCATGTTCACGTTCATCGACGAGGACCCATCCACTGCTTGACCCATGGAGGGCAAGAAATCCCTCCGCGGGCCCGAAGGGGAGGTATGGCGAGACTCCGGGGTCTACTTCCTGCCCTTCTCCCGCCCTCTCGGACGAGACCCGTGAGTGCTCCTTACCGACAGGTCGGCCATACCGTGGGACGAGCCTACTGCTAGGCTTCGCGAACTCAACGGAAGTGATGTCATGCACACCAAAGTCCGAGTCGCAGCGATCGTTGTTCTCCTTCTCGCATTAGGCCTGTTCGCCATCACTGAATGGCTACCCGCCCTGCTCTTTCTCCCCGCAGCAGGAGGGGCACTTCTGCTGAACGAGTCCGGGATGCTCACACCTGGGCGGTCCCGCGGCAACAGGGCCCGCCCACGCTCCTGATCGTCGCGGGTCCGTGGGCTTCGGCACGTGCAGTTGGGGTTTCCCTGCGCTCCAGTCCTTGGCCGGGGTGTGCCGGTTTCAGTCGACGGGAAGGAGGGCGGTGTGCGGTTCCGGGGCATTCGTGCGCGAACGGTGTCCGGAGACGAGTAGGACGGCCCCGACCGTTGCGCTCCACAGCGTCAAGGTGTCGAAGGCCAAACGTTCGGTGAGGCCCAGACCCAGTGCCAGAGAGGATCCGCCAGCGACGGCGTCGAGGAAGAGAGCAAAGCCGGCCATCGACACGACGACGCCCACAGCGGTGACCACAGGTGCTACGCGGGGCAGTGTCGTGCTCCACGTGGCCCGGACGAGTAGGACCATGCCCACCCACTGCAGGGGCGCCTGGATCAGCGCGAAGAGGTTGTGCAGGTCGGGCTGGAGGTCCCACGGGGTTAGGCCCACGCCCACCACGCACAGCCCACCCACGGCCAGCAGCACGGAGCCGGCCTGGCCGATGCGCCGGCGAGGCCAGACCGACCACAGCAGTACCGCGCCCAGGGACAGGGTGAGCCCGTTGACGACCGTGGCCGCGTTGGCCAGGACGTGCCAGGGGGAGCACACGTAGCGCTCCACCCGTTCCCCGGCATCGGCGATCCCGCACATCGTGGCCCCGAGATCGCTGATCAGGTGGGAACGCCAGGAGTATGGCTGCGGCCACCGGGCCGCGACCAGAATCTGCGCCGGAAGCAGGATAGCGGCCAGGACCCAGCACCACCCGGCCACCTGCTGTTTGCTCATGCCAAGACCCTACAATACAAATGTATTGGAACGAGGAAAGGAGACCATGCCGTGGCGGAGGGCACCCGGGAACGCATACTCGATGCCGTGGTGCGTGTCCTGGTCGACCAGGGGGTGGACCGGCTGCGGGTCCGGGCGGTGGCCCAAGCGGCCGGGGTGTCGGTTGGGGCGGTGCAGCACACCTATCCCACCCGCAGTCAGATGGTGCACGCGGCCATGGATCACGTCTCCGCCGGGTTCACCGCCGGGCTGCTCGAGGCGATCGACGCGGACAGATCCCCGGAGAAGAACCTGCTGGCGGTCGCCCGGCTGCTCGCCGGGGTGGAGGACGCCGGGCGTCCCGCGGCGGTGGTGTGGCTGGCGTTCACGTCCTTGGCTTGCACCGATCCGGTCATCGCCGCCGCCCACCGGTCGGCCTGGCAGACCCTCGAAAACGGGTTGGCGCACTTACTGGCCCAGTTGAATCCGGCCACCACTCGCGACGACGCAGCGCTGTTGCTGGCACTGCTGGACGGGTTGGCCATCGCCCGGGCAACGGAACCGGAACGAATGACGGCCGCTCGGGCCGCAACCATCATCACCGGCCACGTCCGACAACTCGCCCGCCGGCGTCCCTGCTCGTCCGAGGAGACCGCCTGAAGGATCATCACGGTGTTGAGTGGGCCTTCGAAATTGGGCGCCCATGTCCCGCTGTGAGGGCGACCCCCGTCAATGCCGTCTCTCGACTGCCCGTGCGGGTCCGCGAACCATGGTGCTGCGCAGGAAGACTGGCTGGTCGAAAGCCGATAGCCGTTCTATCCGCTGCGCTTTACATATGGCCGGTTAGGGGTCAGCGACTCGGCGAATTGAGCATGTTATCTGCCGCACTCACGCAGTGAGGTTTTCCTGTATCTAGGCCGGTTTCCGGTTGCGCAGTGCGGGAGCACTGGATCCCGGGGAATGTCTCGGGGGACTGGTGAGTGCGACGTAGGTCCCGACTCCTTGTCTGCGAACCACTAGCCCGCCCCTGACCAACTGGCTGAAAGCCTTGCGGACAGTGGGGCGTCCTATGCGCAACCGTGCCGCGAGCTCGATCTCGTTCTCCAGTTTGGTGCCCAGGGGAAGGGCCCCGCTGCGGATGGCCTCTTCCAAGGCCTGGGCTAGCTGGTGGTAAAGGGGAATGGGCGAGCTCTTGTCGATTGCCAAGGACAACGGTGCGGACATGGTGGGTCTCCAAGGATGTGGAATGCGGTCAGCGGAGCGCGATGACAGCGAAAGTCGAAGTCGACGCCGTTGCTGAGGGCCATGAGAGAGGTTCGGCTCCGGCCCCGGTGATGTACCGGGCCCGGAGCCGAATGAGTCTCAGCGGCCAGGGGTGGTTCTTGCGGCCTGCGCTGGGTGTGGTGCCGCGGGAGGGGGTCGTTCAGGCGCGGGGGCGCGCTTGGGATTCGGCCATGTCGGCCTGCACCTGCTGCATCTGCTGGGTGTGGCCGCCGAGCTGGGCGAGTTCGTGGGTGAGCTCCTCCAGTTCCGCGCCGCCGGCCATCTGGGCGGTGAGGTCCCCGAGCAGGATGTCTTTCTTCTCGTAGTAGCCGATCGATGTGCCGCGTTTGAGCAGCAGGAACCGGTCCCCCACGGGGTAGGCGTGGTGCGGGTTGTGGGTGATGAACACCACGCCCAGCCCCCGCTCTTTGGCCTGCAGGATGTAGCGCAGCACCACACCGGACTGCTTCACGCCCAGGGCCGCGGTGGGCTCGTCCAGGATGAGCACTTTCGCCCCGAAGTGCACGGCGCGGGCGATGGCCACACACTGGCGCTCACCGCCGGAGAGGGTGCCGATGGGCTGGTCGACGTCGCGCAGGTCGATGCCCATGTCGGCGAGCTCCTGCTTGGTGATCGCCTTCATCTTCGCCACGTCCAGGCGCTTGAACGGGCCGAACCCGGTGGTGAGCTCGGAGCCGAGGAAGAAGTTGCGCCACACCGGCATCAGCGGGACCACGGCCAGGTCCTGGTAGACGGTGGCGATCCCGGCGTCGAGGGCCTGGCGGGGGGAGGTGAAGGTGGTCTCTTCCCCGGTGACGCGCAGGGTGCCGTCGGTGTGCTGGTGCAGTCCGGCGATGATCTTGATCAAAGTGGACTTCCCGGCGCCGTTGTCGCCGAGAACGCAGGTGACCTTGCCGGCCTCGACGGTCATGGTGACCTCACGCAGGGCGATGATGTTGCCGTAGCGCTTGCCGACGTCCGTCAGCTCCACCAGCGGAGTCGGGCCAGCGCTGGTGGCGGCGTGGGCGCCGGGGGTGGTGTGCGGTTGCGTGGTCATGGGGTGCACCTATTTCCTCTCGATGCGCTTGCGCACGTACATGTTCACGATGGTGGCCAGCAGCAGCATCAGGCCCAGGAAGAACTTGAACCAGTCCGGGTTCCACTCGGCGTAGACGATGCCCCTGGAGGCGATCCCGAAGATCAGCGCCCCCAGGGCCCCGCCGATCGCGGAGCCGAAGCCGCCGGTGAGCAGGCACCCGCCGATCACCGCGGCGATGATGTAGAGGAACTCGTTGCCCACACCCTCCCCGGACTGCACGGCGTCGAAGGCGAAGAGGTTGTGCATGCCCAGCAGCCACCCGCACAGGCCCACGCCCATGAACAGCCCAATCTTGGTCTTCGCCACCGGCACGCCCACGGCGCGGGAGGCGTTCTCGTCCCCGCCCACGGCGAAGATCCAGTTGCCGACCTTGGTCTTGAGCAGGATGAACGTGGCGATGAGCACCAGGGCGATCCAGTAGAACACGGTGATCTTGATGTCGACGCCGAGGATGTTCACGGACGAGGCGAAGATGGCCTTGGCCGAGTCGAACCCGTCCATGGTGCTGATCGACGGGGAGGAGACCGAGCCGCTGATCAGACGGGTCAGGGCGAGGTTCAACCCGGTGAGCATCAGAAAGGTCGCCAGGGTGACGATGAAGGACGGCAGCTTGGTGCGCACCAGCAGCACGCCGTTGATCAACCCGATGAGCAGGGAGACCCCCAGGGCCATGAACACCCCGACCCAGACGTTGACGGCGAAGAACCAGCTGAACATCGATCCGGCCAGGGCTGAGGTGATGACGGCCACTCCGGTGGAGAGGTCGAACTCCCCACCGATCATCAGCAGGGACACCCCCACAGCCATGATCCCGATCGTGGAGGCCCCGTAGAGCACGGTGGAGATGGACTGGGCCTGGGTGATCGAGGGAGCGGCGATCGCGAAGAACAGCGCGACCACGATCGCTCCGACCAGCGCCCCGATCTCCGGGCGGGCCAGGAACGTGCCCAGCAGGCCCTTGGTCTGGATCCGCTCATCGATCCCCGCCGCGGCAGCGGAGGGCTGGGATGCCCCGCCGGCACCGCCGGAAGAACTGCGATCCGGCGCCGGGGCGGCCGGCGTGCGAGTAGAGGACATGGTGATCGTCTCCTGTTCCGGGGCCCCGCTCAGCGGATGCCCTCGTTGGCGTACTGGAGGACTTCCTCGGCGTTGGACGAGTCCACGACGGCCGGGCCGGTCAGCACGGGCTGGCCGCCGCCGATCTTGAAAGCACCCCGCTGGTTCTGCCACAGCGAGTCCACGGACAGGTAGCCCTGCAACCACGGCTGCTGGTCGATGGTGAACATCACGTCACCGTCCACGACGGCCTGGGCCAGGTCGCCGTTCATGTCGAACGAGGCCACCGCGACGTCGCTGCCGGCGTCGGCTTTGGCGCCGAGCAGGGTCATCGTGGTGGGAGCGGCCAGTCCGACAATGGCGTCGGCTTCGGCGGAGGACTGCAGCTTGGCGGTGGCCGTAGAGGCGACCTGGGTCATGTCGGTGCCCTGCACGTAAAGAATCTCCGTCTGCGGCAAGGCCTCCTTCACCCCGGCGCAGCGAGCCTCCAACCCGACGTGGCCCTGCTCCTGAATCACACAGATCGGGTGTTCGATGCCTTCTTCCTTCAGCCGCGCCCCAGCGGTCTCCCCGGCCAACTGCTCGTCGGAACCGAAGTGGGCGAACGCCCCGAGCTCCTCGAACTTCTGCTCACCGGCGTTGAAGGACACCACCGGGATGCCGGCCTCCTCGGCGTTCTGCAGCACATCGCGCAACGCGTCCGGCTTGGCCAGGGTCACCGCGATCCCGTCCACGCCCTGATCGATGTACTGCTGCACCAGCTGCGCCTGACGCCCGCCCTCGGGGTCGGAGGCGTAGAGGAACTCCACGTTGTCTTTCGCCGAGGCCTCCTCCGCGCCCGCACGGATCCGGTCCCAGAAGGTGTCCCCGGGTACGGCATGGGTGATCATGGCGACCTTCATCGACTCGGTCTGAGCCACCTGGCCGCCACCGTCGCCACCGCCTTGAGCCTCGGTCCGCCCGCCGGTCGAGGAGCAGCCGGCCAGCGTGATGGCCGGAAGCAACAGTGCCGCGGTGGCCACGTAGCGTCGGGACGCTCTGCGCCCGGTGTCCTTGGGGGAAGTGCCTCGCGTGGTCATGGTGATCTCCTCTCACGGCAGGGGCTTCGCGCCTCGATGCGCCTACTCCGACCACCCCGAGCCGTTGTGTTGTGGCTCACAGTAATACGTACTAGTGTTGAAGCCAAGCACTTTGTCAGAACAACCTCAGTTGCCAGGTCGCGGCGATCTTTTTCCGTCATCTGGCCTTGCCTAGAAGGAGAATCCCGTGTCCGAGCCCCGTACCTTGAACATCGGTCTGATCGGCGCCGGCCGGATCGGTTCCAGCCACGCCGAGCTGATCACCCGCACCGTGCCCAACGCCAGGTTGGTCGCGATCGCCGATCCGGTCGAGGGTGCTGCGGCGCGCCTGGCCGAGGCGCTGCACGTACCCCGTGCGTACACCGACATCGCCGAGTTCCTGGCCGACCCAAAGGTGGAGGCTGTGGTGATCACCGCCCCGGCCCGCTTCCACACCGGGCTGGTGGAGCAGGTCGCCGCCTCCGGCAAGCCCATCTTCTGCGAGAAGCCGGCCGGGATGACCCTGGAGGAGATCGACCGGGTCCACCGGGCCGTGCAGGCGAACGGAGTGCTGTTCCGGATCGGGTTCAACCGCCGCTTCGCCGACGGCTTCCCGCAGGCCCGCGCGGCCATCGATGCCGGGCGGATCGGCACCCCGCAGCTGCTGCGCTCGACCACCCGGGACCCGGGGCTGGCGAACCCGGCGGCGGTGGCCCCGTGGACGATCTTCCTGGAGACGCTGATCCACGACTTCGACACCCTGAACTTCCTCAACCCCGGCGCCCGGGCGGTACAGGTCCACGCGGTGGCCGATGCCCTGGTGGCCCCCGACTACAAGGGCGCCGGGCTGCTGGACACCGCCGTGGTCACCATCCGCTACGACAACGGCGCGATCGCCACCGCCGAGGCCAGCTTTGCCGCCGCCTACGGCTACGACACCCGCGCGGAGGCCTTCGGCTCGGCCGGGATGGTCACCGCCGGGGACCTGGCGGCCTCGAGCATGCGCTACTACGGGCCCGAGGGCATCAGTGCCGACACGGTGCGCGCCGACACCCAGTCGATGCGCACCGCTTACGCCGGTGAGCTGCAGGCCTTCACCGACACCGCCCTCGGGCACCCCACACCGGGCCCGGGAGTGGGCGCGGCCCGGGACGCGCTGCGGATCGCCCTGGGCTGCATCGAATCCTGCCGCACCGGCGCCCCCGTCGCCCTGGACGCGCTGGATGCCGTGGGGGCGGCCCGGTGAGCGGGTTCACCCTGGCGGCCAACGCCGAGATGCTCTTCGGCGACCTGCCGTTCGAACAGCGCGTCCGGCGGCTGCACGAGGCCGGGTTCGAGGTGGAGATCTGGGACTGGAGCATCAAGGATCTGCCCGCTCTTGCCGCCACCGGGGCCCGGTTCGGGTCGATGACCGGTTACGTGTCCGGCAGCCTCGTCGACCCGGACGGGGCCGCGGAGCTGCTGCGCACCGCCGAGGACTCCCTGGCCGCCGCCGAGGTCCTCGACTGCCCCCGGCTCAACGTCCACGGCACCGGCCTTAACTCCCAAGGGCTGCCCGTGGTCCCGCGCCAGGTCGTGACCGGGGCCGACTGGCTGGCCGCCGCCCGCACCCTGGAGCGGCTGGCCGCCCTGGGGGAACGCCACGGGCGGGTCTTCACCCTGGAGAACCTCAACACCGCCCTGGACCACCCCGGGGTGCCCTTCGCCCGGGCCGAGGACACCCTGGCCCTGGTCGCGGCGATCGACAACCCGCACCTGCGGCTGAACCTGGACCTCTACCACGCCCAGATCGGCGAGGGGAACCTGGTGGAGTTGTGCGCCCGCGCCCTTCCGTATATTGGGGAGGTGCAGGTCGCCGATGTGCCTGGCCGATGTGAGCCGGGCACCGGGGAGATCCACTACCCGAAGGTGGCCGCCGCCCTGGCCGGGTCTGGATACGAAGGAGTGATCGCGATGGAGGCCTTTGCCGCCACTGACCCCGAGGTGGCGCTGGAACGCTTCCGCGACGCGTTCACCCTCACCCCTGCATGACCACTGATCGCCCGGAGCCCCCCGGCCGCCCGTCCCAGCGCCGCGTCACCATGCGCGACGTCGCCCGGATGGCCGGTGTGTCCCAGCCGCTGGTCTCGATCGTCTTCCGCGGGGCTCCGGGTGCGAGTGAGGAGACCCGCGAGCACGTCCTGCGGGTGGCTGCGGAGATGGGCTACCGCCGCGACGAACGCGCCCGTCTGCTGCGCCAGGGCCGTTCCCGTCTGCTCGGCATCGCCTTCGAACCGGTCCAGCCCTTCCACGGGGAGATCCTCGACGGGCTGCACACCGCCGCCCAGGAGCAGGGCTATGACGTGGTGCTCTCCGCCGTCACCCCGCACCGGGCGGAGGACGCCGCGGTGGAAGCCCTGCTGCGCGACCGCTGCGAGGGGCTGGTCCTGCTCGGCAGCGCCCTGCCCCAGGCCCGTCTCGAGGACCTCAGCGTGACCTTGCCGATCGTCTCGGTCACCCGAGCCGTGGACTCCGACACCGTGGACAGCGTGACCAACGATGACCACCACGGAGCGGTCCTGGCTGTGGAACATCTTGCTGGCCTGGGGCACCGGCGGATCGCCTACATCGACGCCGACCGCGTGGCCGGCGGGGCCCAGCGCCGCGCCGGATATCGGGACGCGATGAAATCCGCGGGCCTGGCGGCAGAAGTGACCGTCGTGCCCGGTGGCGCATCCGAGGCCGAAGGTGCCGCCGCTCTGGTACACATCCTGGCCCAGCGACCCGCCCCGACCGCGGTCATCGCTTTCAATGACCGCTGCGCCGTCGGGGTGATCAGTCAGGCTCGGGCCTCGGGCATCGTGGTGCCCCGAGATCTGTCGGTGATCGGATTCGATGACTCCGAGCAGGCAGCGTTGCCGTACATCAATCTGACCACTCTTGACCAAGATCCGTGCTTGCTCGCCCGCACTGCGGTGGAATTGGTCCTGCGCCGGCTGGAGGCGACCGCGAACGGCACGACGGTGGCGGCCCAGCACGTGGTGCTGCCGACCAGTCTCATCCACCGTGCCAGCACGCTGCCGCCGACCATCAACGCCTGACCGTCCCCGCTTCGCGGCGCCACAAGCCCGAGAAACGGACGCGCTAGTGGAGGGGGAGGGGTGGCGAGGCCTGTGTCTTGGGATCACAGTCACCGTGACCCGACCCAGAGCATCCGAACGACTGCGTCACGACCAGTCGTGACAGTGACCGGAGCCGGTGAACCGTCATGCCTTCCGTTCAGATGCTCGCCGGCTGCCAATCGGGAGCCTCAACCAGGACGACTTGCTGAAGCGTGCGAGCCGCTCGGGTGACGCCCTCGATGGAGTTGACCAGCGTGTCTTCGTGCTCGATGTTCAGCGTCCCGTCATAGCCCACGGAGCGCAGGTGGTAGACGAAGTCGGCCCAGAAGGCCGTCCCGTCCGGGTGCCCCAGACCCAGGGTGACGTAGTTCCAGGCCCTCTGCGCCGCCTGCTCCATCGGAGCGGTCTCCAGCAGCCCGTCGCGGGAGGCGACGGGCTGGTTGATGCGAATGTCCTTGGCATGGACGTGGAAGATCGACGATCCCAGGGCACGGATCACGGCCGGGATGTCGGCGCCCATCCACATCAGATGCGAGGGGTCCAGGTTTGCGCCGACAACGTCGTCCCCGACGGCGTCGATGAGCCGCAGCAAGGTGGAGACGTTGTGGACCAGCTGGCCACCGCAGGCCTCCACCGCCAGGCGCACCCCGTGGTGCCGGGCGAAGGCGGCCAAGTCGCGCCAGTAGGGAAGCGCGACCTCGTTCCACTGGTAGTCGAGGATTTCCAGGTTCTCCGGCGGCCACGAGTTGGTCACCCAGTTCGGGCTCGCATCACCCCGGGCCCCGGGAAGCCCGGACATCAGCACCACGGTGGGAACGCCCAGCGCTCCGGCCACCTGGATGGTCTGGCGCACCACCCGGTCCTGGTCGGGTCCGGTGACCGGGTGCAACTGGTTGCCGTTGGCGGTCAGCGCGCTCAGGGTCAAGCCGCGATCGGCGATCATTCCGGTGAACTCGGCGCAGCTTCCGGCGGAGGAGACCAGGGCGGGCAGATCAGCGTGAGGACTTTCGGACCAGTTGCCCGTGGCCACTTCGACCGAGCTCAACCCGAGGTCCCGGGCCAGGTCCAGGGCCTGCTCGAACGACAGATGGCTGACGGAGTCGGTGATGAGTCCGAGCTTCATGGAGCATTCCTTAACGTTCTGAGTGGGCGCGCCGACACGGCAACACCAGGACGAATCGTGTTGCCGATCACACTAGTACGTACTAGGGTTTTCGCCAAGCGGGTTTCATCCGGCTCCTGGAGTGGTTTTTCGAGGAGTGGATCAGTGACCTGATGCCCGCCTCCCGGACGAGTCCAGCAGGCCACCTCGCCCCGTGCAGGAGGTCCTCCAGCGCGGCAGAATCCGGTCACCCACCCCGCTGGTCCGGTCCTTCACCCGATGGAGCTCGTCTTCCATGTTGGTGCGCACGCACCGGGGTCGGCTCCGGCCCTTGTCCACGTAGATCCGGATCAGCCGGTCCACACGCCCTCACTGGGCGAGAGGAGAACCACGATGAACACACCGCTTCGCGTCGCCGTCATCGGCGCCGGCCGCATGGGTGCCGATCACATCGACCGGATCCACCACCGCATCCACGGTGCGGAGGTCGCCGCCGTCGTCGACATCGACAAGCCCCGCGCCGAGGCAGCCGTCGCTCACATCCCCGGTGCGGTGGCGCACACCGACGTCCAGGAGATCCTCGACCGCGGCGAGGTGGACGCCCTCCTGGTCGCCACCCCCGGTTTCCTGCACGAGGACGTGCTCCTGGCTGCCCTTGAGCACGGGCTACCCACCCTGTGCGAGAAGCCGCTCACCCCGGACGCGGCGTCCTCCTGGCGGGTGGTCCAGGCCGAGGTGGCCGCGGGCCGCCAGCTCATCCAGGTTGGGTTCATGCGCCGCTTCGACGCCGGGTACCGGTCCCTGCGCCGGTTGATCCAGGACAAGACCTACGGCGAGTTGCTGACCCTGCACCACCAGCACCGCAACGCCACTGCCCCGCCCGGGTTCACCACTGAGATGCTCATCAACGACTCGGTGGTCCACGAGTTCGACGCGGTGCGCTTTTTCACCGGGGAGGAAATTCGCAACGTCCAGGTCCGGATCGGGCGCTCCACCCGCAACGCCCCGGACGGGCAGCGCGACCCCCAGCTGGTCCTCATGGAGACCGAATCCGGGATCCTCGCCCAGGTCGAGGTGTACCTCAACGCCCAGTTCGGCTACCAGGTCGCCACCCAGGCCTCTTTCGAGACCGGGATCGTCGGGATCGGCGGGGACGTCGAGCCCTACGTCCGCACCGCCGGGACCTGGGGCGGGTCCGTGGCCCCCAGCTTCGAGGAGCGCTTCGTCGAGGCCTACGACCTCGAGCTGCAGGACTGGATCAACGCCGCCGCCCGCGGGGAGATCGGCGGACCCTCCGCCTGGGACGGCTACGCCACCGCAGCCTGCTGCGAGGCCGGCGTGCAGGCGCAGACCAGCGGGGAGATCGTCCCCGTACAGCTTCAGCGCAAGCCGGAAATCTACGCCTGAGTTCCACAGGGGACACTCCGAATCACGAAGCCACGGCGGAAGTCGAACGCCCCGCTGGAGGGCGCGCACGAGCCGGCGCTCTCCAGGCCCGCCAAGCCAGGCGCGGCGACGCGCCCAAGACGAAGGACATGACACATGGCATCTGCACCATCAGTAGGCGCGGGCGAGGCCACGCTGCCCCCGCTGGTCCCCGGCCCGTACCGTGCGCGGCTGGGTCTCATCTCGATCGTCGCCTGTTTCGGCGGTCTCCTGTTCGGCTACGACACCGGGGTCATCAACGGTGCTCTCCGCCCGATGTCGGAGGAGCTCGGCCTGACCGCGTTCACCGAAGGTATCGTCACCAGTTCACTGGTCTTCGCCGCCGCTGTTGGTGCTCTTCTCGGCGGGCGGCTCTCGGACGGGTGGGGACGCCGCAGGACGATCATCCTGCTGGCCGTTCTCTTCTTCCTCGGCACGCTGGTCGTCGTGCTCACTCCGAACACCGAGGTCCTCGTTGTGGGCCGAGTGCTGCTGGGGCTCGCCGTCGGCGGGGCGTCCACGGTCGTGCCGGTCTATCTCGCGGAGCTGGCCCCCTACGAGATCCGCGGATCGATCACCGGGCGCAACGAGGTGGCCATCGTGATCGGTCAACTCTCCGCGTTCGTGATCAACGCGATCATTGGCAACGTCTTCAGCGAGTTCGAAGGCGTGTGGCGGGTCATGTTCGCGATCTGCGCACTGCCGGCCGTGGCCCTGTTCATCGGCATGCTCCGGATGCCCGAGTCCCCGCGCTGGCTCGTCGAGAAGGGTCGGCACGCCCAAGCCCTCGAGGTGCTCAAGACGGTGCGGCCCGAAGACCGCGCGATCGCCGAGCTCGGCGAGGTCGAGCACGTCGCCGAAGAGGAGCAGGCCGCAGGACACGTCGGGATGCGAGCCGTTCTGGCCAACAAGTGGCTGCTGCGCATCCTGCTCGTCGGCATCGGCGTGGCCATGTGCCAGCAGCTCACCGGGATCAACTCCATCATGTACTACGGCCAGGTGGTACTCATCGAGTCGGGCTTCGAGGCCAGTGCTGCGCTCATCGCCAACATCGCCCCCGGGATCGTCGCCGTGATCGGCGGATTCATCGCGCTCTACATGATGGACCGGGTCAACCGGCGCACGACCTTCACGATCGGACTCACGCTCACCACTATCTGCCACGCTCTCATCGGCCTCGCCTCCATGCTCCTGCCGGTCGGGGACCCCCTCCGTCCTTTCGTGATCCTCGCCCTGGTGGTGGCCTTCGTCGCCTCGATGCAGACCTTCCTCAACGTCGCCGTGTGGGTGTGGTTGGCGGAAATCTTCCCCCTGCACATGCGCGGGCTCGGGATCGGGGTGTCCGTGTTCTTCGGCTGGACGACCAACGGAGTTCTCTCGCTGTACTTCCCGTCGCTGATCGAGGCCATGGGGATCACCGGAGTGTTCTTCCTGTTCGCCGGCATCGGTGTGCTCGCCCTCGCGTTCGTTGTCACCCAAGTTCCCGAGACGCGTGGCGTCTCCCTCGAAACACTGGAGGAGGACGTGTCCACCGGAGCCATCTACACGGTCAAGGCCAAGGCGCCCCAGTAAGTCAGTGCCCGGACGCTCTCCGGCCCGGCTTGGGTCGGCGAATCGTTCCTGACATCGAACCCCCGCCGGTCGAGGGCCTAGACAACGTCTGCGATGAGCGCTGCTCGCCCCACCGCCGCCACGATCCTGATGCAGTGAAGTGGTCGACGAGCTCCCGGATCTGGTCACCGTGCGCAACGTGATCATGACGGGCTAGGGTCTCCCGAATGCACAGCAGCTGCTGCCCCATGGGGCAGCAGCTGCTGTGCATTCGGGAGCCGCTTTGAATATGGCCCGGTTAGCGGCGGACCCAGTTGCTCTACGCGCCCATGTGGACATCGGGGATCGTCGATGAACGTGCGCTCTTGCGTCAAGACCCTGCGGAATGGGGGACGTGGGGCTAAGGGGTGAATCTGGGCGGACGGCGCCAGGCTTCATCCGGCGCACGGGTCCGCAGTGCTCTGCCCTTGACCGACGCCGGAGAGCCGGCCACCCGGGTATCCAGCCGTTGGATAGTCGGTATACGGATTCGCCTGCCCATGGGGACCGTGTCCCACCTCACACTGGTGGCATGGCGGATCAGGCGGCTCGTCCTGACTGATGACGGACACCTTTCAGAGTTCCCGGTTCGCCGCCTGACATCAGCGGTGTAGACGGACGGACGAGAGGTGTGCAGATGTGTGATGTGGTGGGGAAGGCGCTCAGCCAGGTCCCGGAGACCTCGAGGCGGCGTCTGCTGCAGGGGTTCAGTGCAGCGGCCGTAGCGGGAGGGCTGGCGGTGGCCGGGTCTTCCGCGGCGACGGCGGGCGCGCCGGGGCCCAGCACCGGTGCGGGCCGGGGGCCGGGCAAGGGTGACCGCACGAAGCTGGTGCTTCTGGGCACCGCCGGCGGTCCCACCGTGCTCACGGACGATCGGTACGGGGTCTCCACGGCGGTCGTCTACGAGGACAAGGTCTACATCGTGGACCTCGGGCACGGTTCGCACATGCGGCTTCTCTCCGCTGGTTTCGGCGGCGACGAGTTCGGTGCGACCTCGATGGCGAAGATCCGCGGGATCTTCTTCACTCATCTGCACAGTGATCACGTCGTGGAGTGGCCGGCCGTCTACGCCACGGCGTCGATGAACACCGTGGGACGTACCATCCCCGAACCGATCCAGGTCTTCGGCCCCGGTGACCGGGGTTCGCTGGCGCGGGTGTTCCCGCCGAACCGCCCGGCCCCGCCGGTGTACAACCCGGCCGACCCCACCCCGGGCATCGCCGGAATGACCGGTTACCTGCGCCAAGCCTTCGCGACGGACTTCAACGACCGCGCCCGCGACAGCAATTTCACCAGCCCTGACGAAATGTTCAACGTCCACGACATCGACCTCTCCGGGATCTGGGCTCCGGATCCCGAGGGCATCCCGCCGCGGCTGACCGCGCCGATCCAGGTGTGGCAGGACGGGGACGTGAGGATTACCGCGACCCTGGTCGACCACCGACCGACCGCTCCGGCCTTCGGTTACCGCTTCGACACCCCTGACGGGTCCGTGGTGGTCTCCGGGGACACCGGCGTGAGTCAGAACCTGATCGACCTGGCCCGCGGCTGCGACTACCTGGTGCACGAGGTGATCGACCCGCAGTTCGCCGAGGACCTGGCCGCGGTGCTGCCCCCCGCGGTCGCTCCGGCGGTGAAGGAGCACCTGCTGATCTCCCACACCACCATCGAGCAGGTCGGTCGGGACGTGGCGGAACCGGCCGGCGCGAAGAATCTCGTGCTGTCGCACCTGGTGCCCGGCAACGCCCCGGTGAGCCGGTGGCGGGCGGCTCAGAAGGGCTACAGCGGAAAGCTCATCGTGGGCGCAGACCTCATGCAACTCGGGGTGGGTAGCAAGCAGAAGTAACAGCCCACCAGTCCAGCAAAAGGCAGCGAGCACGTGGCGGCCCCGTCAACGGGGCCGGCCACGTGCTTCGTTGTCTCCGCCGGCATCCCGCTCTCAGCTCGACATATCCCTAGAAGATGTAGGACGGTTCCCGATGAGTCGACTGCTCGATAATCCCTTGATGGTCCTGATCTTCCTGGCAGTGATTCTGCTGCTCTTCGGCGCCCCCAGGCTGCCGGGCATGGCACGCAGCCTCGGCCAGTCGATGCGCATCTTCAAGGCCGAGGTCAAAGACATGCGCGAGGACACCGGGGAGACACCGGAGGGCCCATCCGTCGTGACTGCAGGGGGCGATGAAGAGCCTCAGGCCCCCTCGTCCTGGAAGTAAGGACCCCTGTGACCGGAAGAACGCATATCCCCCACTACGGCTGCCCGGATCAGCGTCGCTGTCCACCGCGGTCTCTGCCGGGCAGCCGGTTCTGGGGCCGGACACCGCGCCCGCCAGGGTCAAAGCCGCAGACGACATGACCCGGGTCGCCCGTTCTGCGGTGTGGTACGAGGCCTCCTCGAGGTCCAGGGTGCGGAGCGGTCGCCCGAGCCGCATCGTGGACCACGCTTCAGCGCGCGAGGGCCCATGGTGCGCCCGGTGATTCCCCGCGGCAGCAGGAGAAGCCGATGGCCGCATCCGTGGGATGCGGCCATCGGCTTCTGTCTGGGCTGTCGGTCCGGTGCTGAGGCTGGGCCGTCAGGCGACGGAGCCGGAGGCTCCGATGGACTCCCGGTCCGACCCGGTGGCGGCGCCCTGCTGATGGAACCGTTCGGCGACCCAGTCGGCGATGAAGGTGCTGACATAGGGGAAGTGGTCCAGGCCGATGTGCTCGGCCCCGCCTTCCTGGCGGGTGAAGATGCGCAGTTCCCGGTCGGGGCTGTTGACCGCCTGGTCGTAGGAGCGGTGGGCGTAGTCCAGGGGGATCTGGCGGTCGTTGGCGCCGTGGGCGATGAGGAAGGGCACGGTGATGTTCTCCACGACCCCGTCGAGGTGGACGTCGTCGGCGAAGTCGATGAAGGTGTCGAGGTCCTTGTGGCCCCACACCCACATGACGTGCTCCCAGTAGTGGGGCACGGGGCGTTCGCCCTCCTTCTCCAGGCGGCGGCGCTGCACCGCCCCCCAGTTGTGGTTCGCGCCCCAGGCCACCACCAGGGCCAGGCGCTTCTCGAAGGCTGCCGCGCGGGGGGCGTAGTAGCCGCCCAGCGACCAGCCGACCAGCCCGATCCGGGTCGCGTCGACGTCCTCGCGGTTCTGGAGGTAGTCCACGCAGGCGGCGGCCCACTCCTCCGACTCGATCTGGGAGGTGAGTCCCTGCAGGCGCAGGGCCTCCCCGGAGCCGGGGGTGTCCACCATGAGGGTGGAGATCCCCCGGGCGGCCAGCTCGGCCGGATGGCCGGAGAGGTACATGTGCTCCTTGGTGGAGTCCAGGCCGTTGAACATGATCATCACCGGGGCGGGGCCGTCGGCGGTGGCCGGGGCCTGGGTGAAGTAGGCCGGCAGGGTGGTGTCGCGGAAGGGCACCGCCACCCGGGTGGTGGTCGGGTCTGCCAGGGCGAAGGAGCGCTGCATCAGGTCCAGGCACCGTCTGTAGGTGTCCAGGCGGGTGGGGGACCCGGCGGCCTGCATCCGCTCGGCGTGCACCAGGTAGTTGGTGGCCCGGGCGTAGGTCTTCCCTGCCGAGCGGGTGCGGCCGGCGGCCTCCATCTCCTGGGCCTGGGCGACGAGCTGGTCGACCAGCGTGGTCCACACGGCGAGGAAGTCCTCGGTGCCGACGTCCTCGTTGGTGGTGGCCACCTCGCGCAGGGGGCGGCAGGCGCGGTCGACCTCGTCGATGTAGCCACCGCTGTTGAGGGTGGCCACGACGCTGAGGTTCCAGACGTAGTTGCCGGGGAAGTATTCGAACATGATAGGTCCTTTCGTAGAACGTGGGTGGGAAGTCGGAGGGTTCAACCGGGTAGGACGGCCGACCAGCCGCCGTCGACCATGAGGTTGGTCCCGGTGACGTAGGAGGCTTCCTCGGAGGCCAGGAACAGCGCGCAGGCGGCGACCTCCTCCGGGGCGCCGATCCGCCCCAGGGGGATGTGGCCGGCGATGGTGCGCATGGGGTGGTGCTCGGCGAGGAGATCGCCCTCGGTGGCCGGCGTGCGGATCATCCCGGGGCTGACACAGTTCACCCGGATCCCCTGGCTGGCGCCTTCGGCGGCCAGTTGCCGGGTCATGGCCACCACCGAGCCCTTGGTCGCGGTGTGGGCCAGCCGAGCGTTGGTCGTTGAGCCGGTCACCCCTGCGGTGGAACCCACCAACACCACCGCTGACCGTTGCGCGGCGGCCAGCAGAGGCCAGAAGGAGCGCACCGGCAGGAACACGACGTCGACCTCGTGGCGGAAGTTCCACCGCCAGTCGGCGTAGGCGATCTCCTCCACCGGGGCGAAACGGGTGGCGGCGGCGTTGGCGTAGAGCACGTCCACCCGCCCGTGGGTTGCACCGACCTCCTCCGCCCAGGCGGCCACGGCCGCCTCGTCGGTGAGGTCCACGCAGCGGGCGTCGTCGGCGGTCCCGTTCTCGGTGCGAACGGCGGCGACGGTGGCCGCCGCCCCGTCCAGATCCAGGTCGCAGCCCACCACGGTGGCGCCTTCCCGGGCGAAGGCCAGGGCGGCGGCCCGGCCCTGCCCGGAGGCGGTGCCGGTGATCACCGTGACCTTGCCGGCCAGGCGCCCCGTGCGGTGCGTGGTGGTCATGTTCCCTCCGGTCGGTGCGGGGCGGGGGTCCCGGTCACCGGTGCGGTGACCGGGACCCCCGACATGGTCGGTCACGGTTCAGCCGCGGCCCTGGACTGCGTAGGGGTTGAGGATGGCGGCCTTCATCTCCTCCGAGGCCCCTTCCTCGGTGGCGGTGAACCCTTCGGCGTGCGGGAAGGAATCGGTCATCGAGTGCGGCATCGCCCCGTTGCGGTAGATGTTGTTCGATCCCTCGGAGGGCTTCCAGGTGTTGGCCTGCCAGTCGGGGACGTAGTTGCGGTAGCCCCCGGAGTTCAGCTCCACCCGCAGGGTGGAGGGCTCGCGGAAGTACAGGAAGTTCTGCTCCCCGATGCCGTGGATGGAGGGGCCGTACTCCATCGGGGTGCCGTGCTCCATGAGCACGTCGGCGGTGCGCAGCAGGTCCTCGTGGGTGTCCACCCAGAAGGCGATGTGGTTGACCCGACCCGCCCGCTCGGAGGTGTCCAGCACCACCCCGAGATCGTGGGACTTCTCGTTGGTGGTCAGCACCGAGAACACGGTCACCGGGGCCTCGTCGAGCTCGGTGAAGGCCATGGTGCGGAAGCCCAGCGTCTCGGAGTACCAGGCCGCGAAGGCCCGCACATCCTGGGTGGCCACGGTGACGTGGTCCAGGAACCGCGGGGCCGCGGCGTGGTCGCTGCGCTTCTCCGGGCGGTCCGGGTAGATCGAGGCGAACTCCGCCGGGGCCACGTACTTCTCGACCTCCCAGACCAGGCGCATCGGGTGGCCGAAGGGGCCGGTGAATTCGTAGGCGCGCCCGTAGCCGTAGCCGCCCTGCGACCACTGCCCGGCCTGGCCGGCGGCCTCGACGCGGGCGGCGGCGGTCTCCAGGGCCTCGGGGGAGGTGGTGCGCCAGGCCATCCGGGCCAGGGCGGGCTCGTCGCCGGGGACGACGACGAGGCTGTAGGTGTCGTAGTCGCCCCAGCAGCGCAGGTAGACGTTGCCGTCGGCGCGGTGGACCTCGCGCATGCCGAACTTCTGCACGTAGAAGGCCGCGGAGGCCTCCACATCGGGGCTGGTGATCTCGAGGTGACTCAGGTGGGCCAGGAGCTTCTCCACGGTGGGGACCTTTCGTCCGAAGGGGTCGGGGACCGGCTGTGATCCTGAACACCATCGTGGAGAGGCTCGAGCAGTCCGGGAAGCAGGATTTCGGCATATCAGCTATCCACACCACGGATGCCCCCGGCGCCGGCGCCGTGAGCGGATCCACTGCACAGGGCGGCTTCCAGTCCGGCTCATCGAGGCCCCACCGCGAGGAGTACGCGAGTCGACGGGCATCCGCGCGGTGAATGGCTGCCATCCACCGGTTGCAGGGCGCCACGGGAAACCATTCACCAGAATGGGAGCCGGGGCGGTCGAACCCGTCCGGAAGGAGACCCCAGCATGGACCAGCGGACCGTGGCGGCCTCCAGGGCGTCGGGGATCGACATGACCGGGCGCGTCCTGGTGGTGACCGGCGCCGACGGCGGTCAGGGCCTGGCGGAGGTGCGTGTGCTCGCAGCGGCCGGCGCGCACGTGCTGGCCGTGGACCTGTCTCCCGAGCCGTCCGAGGCCTTGCAAGAGATATGTGCGACGCACGAGGGTGCCGTCACGTACCGGCGGCTCGACGTCGCCGACCCCGCCGGCTGGTCCGCCCTGGCGCATTACGCGGACCGGCAGTTCGGGCGGATCGACGGGTTGGTCAACAACGCCGGGATCACCCGCCGGCCCCGCCTGCTGGAGGCCACCCCCGCCGACCTGGCCGCGGTGGCCGAGGTCAACGTCGCCGGGCCCTTACTGGGCATGCAGGCCTGCGTGGCGCTGATGGGCCCGGGCGCCTCGATCGTCAACGTCGGTTCGGTGGCGGCCCTGACCGCCCACTACCCGGTGGCCTACACCGCCAGCAAGTGGGCGCTACGCGGGCTGTCAGCGGCTGCGGCCACCGAGCTGGGCCCGCACGGCATCCGGGTGAACACGGTCCATCCCGGGTTCATCGAGACCCCCATGACCGCCGGGGCGGCACCGGCGTTCCGGGAGGCCACGATGGCCGAGACCCCCCTGGGACGCACCGGGACCCCGGAGGAGGTCGCCGCGGTCGTGCTGTTCCTGCTGAGCCCGCTGGCGTCCTTCGTCACGGGTGCGGAGATCCCGGTCGATGGCGGGCAGAGCGGCCACGGCGGGGCGAAGTCGATCTCCGACGCTCTGCGCTGAGACCGTGTGACCCTTGCGGGTCAGTCTCGGGGTGCCGCCTCGATCCGCACGGGATGAGGGTCGACTCCTGGTTCGTCCAGGTCCTGGACGGCACGCTGCATCAGCGACCGCAACCACAGGTTGGCCGGGTCGGAGGTCTGCAGGGGATGCCAGTACATGGCCTCGACCAGCGGCACCTCCAGGTCTTCGGCGAACTCCACCACGGTGATGCCCTGGCACCGAGCGGCCCGAGCCGCCAGCATCCGGGGTACCAGGGCCACGAGGTCGGTGCCCTCCACCACCGAGGGCAGGGCCTGCAGACCGGCCACCCGGGCGGCGATCGCCGGAGACTGCCCCAGCCGCTGGAAGAACTGCATGGGGGGTGTGATGATGCTGCCGCCGAACTCGCCCACCGCCTGGGGGGCGGTGGCGATGTCGCCCACCGTGAGCACGGGGCGCTGCAGGAGAGGATTGGCCGGGTCCAGGACGACGACGAACTCGTCGCGGAACAGCTGCCGGGAGCTGCCGCCCAGGTCGAAGCCCATGGGACCCACCAGCAGGTCGATGTCGCTGAAGGCTTCCAGCCCGGGCCGCAGCCGGGCCCGGGAGGTGGGCACGAAATCTACGGTGATGCCGGGGGCCTCGGTGGCGATGCGGGCGCGCAGATGGCGGATGAGCACCCCGGTGACGTAGTCCGAGGCGGCGAGGACGAAGGTGCGGTCGCTGTCGGCCGGGTCGAAGTCCGTGCGCAGCTGCATGGCGTCCTGGACGTCGGTCAGGGCCTGGTCCACCCGTGGGGCCAGGGCCTGAGCGAAAGGCGTGAGCCCGTACCCGCGCCCGGAGCGCACCAGCAGTTCGTCGTTGAAGTGTCGGCGCAACCGGCCCAGGGCCGCGCTCATGGCCGGTTGGCTCAGGTGCATCCGCTCGGCCGCCCGCGAGACGTTGCGCAGCTCCAGCAGCGCCTGCAGGGATGGGAGCAGGTTGAGGTCGACGTCCTTCATGCCTTGATCATGCCCCGGGCCGGTCCGAGGCTCACTTCCCCGGTCACGGCGACGCGGCCGCGGTCGCCTCCGGTCCGCCGGCACGGGCCCGGCCGCGGCGCCGAGCACGTGCGGCCGGGAGGTCGGCACGGCGGCGGGACCCGACGGTGTTCTCGATCGCCCCGATGCCCTCAACTACCAGGCGCACCCGGTCTCCGGTGCGCAGCGGGGGCGGCTGCAGCGCACCGTTGCGGCCCCACAGCTCGGCCAGGCAGCCCCGGCCAGAGGTGCCCGAGCCGAGCACGTCCCCGGGCACCACCAGGGAGTCCTGGGAGGCGTAGGCGACCAGCTCCGCGAAGGGCCAGCCCATGTGCGCCAGGGAATCGGTGCCCAGCGGCTCGTCGTTGACGTAGGCGGTCATCGCCAGGTCCAGGAATCCTTCGGCGTCATGGCGGTCGGCGAACTCGTCGGCGGTGACGATCCACGGGCCCAGGGTGGAGGCGAAGTCCTTGCCCTTGCACGGGCCCAGCCGCACCTTCATCTCCCGCGCCTGCACGTCGCGGGCGGACCAGTCGTTGAGGACCGTGTAGCCGAAGATCATCCGGTGCGCCTCCGCAGTCTCCAGGTCCGTGCCGGTGAGCCCGTCCGCGGCGCCGAGGACGACGGCGACCTCGGTCTCCAGGTCCATCCGGGAGCACCCGGCCGGCACCGGGATCGTCTCCCCGGTGGCCCGGACGGTGTGCGGGTTGGTGAAGTAGAAGGTGGGCGCCTCGTACCACTCCTCGACCACGCCGCCGGCGCCGTCGATGCTGGCGGTGACCCCTTCGACGTGCTCTTCGAAGGTCACGAAGTCCCGCACCGTCCGGGGGTCCAGAGGGGCCAGCAGCCGGACCTCGCCCAGGGACGGGGCGTCCCCGGGCGCCTCGGCGACGGTGCGGGCGGCCAGCTCGAGGGTGGCCTCCAGGCCGGCGTCGAACAGCTCCTGCGGAGTGGTGGCCTCAGGCAGAGCCAGGCAGCGGCCCTCGTGGACGAAGCCGGTGCGCATCGTGCCAGCCTGGGCCCAGCGGGCGATGGTGACCATGGAATTCCTCTCAGCAGGGATCAGCAGTGACGGCCGGGGCAGCGACGACCGGCATCGGCCGGTGGCTCAGACCGGCACCTTGACGGTGTCGCTGACCAGGTGCATGAGACCGGGCACATCGGCGTCACGCCTGCCCTCGAGCATCCACTGGCCCAGCTGCACCGAGGCCTCCACCACGGTCCGGGCCCGCGGCAGGCGCCGGTCACGGTAGCGGGCCAGCACGGCGTCCTCGAGGGCGTCCGCGCGCAGGACCTCATCGGCCAGCACCGCGGCGTCCTCCACAGCCATGGCTGCGCCCTGGGCGATCGTGGGCGGGCAGCTGTGCGCGGCGTCCCCGAGCAGCACGACCCGGCCGCGGTGCCAGGGCCCTTCGACCAGATGGGTGGTGAAGTGGGTGTAGTTCACGTTGGCGTGCTCGTCCAGGCTCCGGCGGATTTCCGTCCAGGGGCCGCCGTAGGCGGCGGCCAGTCCACCCATGATGGCCGGGCCGTCGGCGCCGTGGCGGTCCTGGGCGTCTTCGACCAGATAGGCGTACATCGTGTCCGGGCCGGTGGGGCAGTACCCGGCGATGTAGGCGGGCCCGCCGTAGTACAGGTCGGTGCGGGTGACCTCGGCCGGGCGCGGCACGAACGCCCGCCAGATGCCCATGCCGGTCCTGCGGGGACGCTCCTCGATCCCGATGGCCGATCGCACCGAGGAGTTCAGCCCGTCGGCACCCACCAGCAGGTCGTAGCTGAGTCTCTGGCCGGTGGCCGTGCTGATGGACACGGCCTCATCGGTCTGCTCGAGTCCGACCACGGCGGTCCCGTAGCGGATCACCGCCCCGGCCTGCTCGGCGCGGGCGCGCACGATGGCCGCCAGTTCGGGCCGGGGTATCCCGAGGGTGGCCGGCAGGTCGTTCCCGCCCACGCGCACGTCGTCGAGCACGGCGAGGACGGTGGCTTCGGGGTCCGGGGCGCGCAGGCCGAGGGTGTCGAAGGGATAGCCCTTCTCGAGCAGCTGGGGCCAGATCCCCAGGTCGCGGAAGATGCGTAGGGCATTGCCCTGCAAGGTGATGCCGGAACCGAGGGTCGAGGGGGCCTGGGCCCTCTCGAGGACCTCGACGTCGAGGCCGGCGTCGGCGAGCAGGGCGGCGAGGGTCAGTCCTCCGATCCCTGAGCCGACGATGGCGACCTTCTGGGCAACGGGCATGATGAGGGTCCTTCCTGGAGGAACGGCGACCGCAGCCGGTCACCACGGGAGAGCGGGGTCTACTTCAGGGCCACGGGGTTGAGCGGGGACCCGACGGCCCCGGTGATCGGCAGCGGCGGGGCCGAGAGCAGGAACTCGTAGCGCCCGTCGGCCGCACAGTGCTCCGCGAGGTCGTCGAGGGCCCACATCTCCCCGATGAACAGGCCCATGTTGGGGATCACGATCTGGTGCAGGGGCTGGAAGGCGTCGTCGAACTCGTTGGGCCGCACCTCGAACCCCCAGGTGTCGGTGGCCACCGCCGCGACCTCCTTCTCGTGCAACCACGGGGCGGTGGTGAACGACAGCCCCGGGGCCGGCCCGCCGGCGTAGTGGCCCCAGCCGTCGCGGCGGGTGCGGGCGTACTGCCCGGTGCGGACGAGCAGGATGTCCCCGCGCCCGACCGCCGCGGTGGCCCCCTGGGCGGCGATAGTGGCCTCCAGGTGCTCCGGGGTGATGGCGAAGCCGTCGGGCAGCTCCGGGTGCTCCAACCCCAGCTGCTCCTGCAGGGCCCGGCCCACGTCCAGCAGCACCCCGCGGCCGACCAGGTGGGCGGCGGCAGTCTGGATGCCGGTGACCTGGTCCCCGTCGGAGGTCACCACCGCCCCGGCGCGGCGGCCGTTCCAGGCGTGGCCGCGGTCGAAGATGTGCCCCAGGCCGTCCCACTGGGTGGAGCACTGCAGCGGCATCGCGATCACGTCGTCGGACCCGCCGAAGCCGTGCGGGAAACCCTGGTCCCCGAACTCGGCCTCGAGACCGGTGTCGGTCATGGTGTGCACCGGGTTGGTGCGGCGCCGCCACCCGTTCTGCGGCCCGTTCGTGTCGAAGGCCTGCGCCAGGGAGAACACCACCCCCGACCGCACGATCCCGGCCGCCTGCGCGCGTTTGGCGTCGTCGATGAAGTTCAGCGTGCCCAGCACGTCGTCGGCCCCCCACCGGCCCCAGTTGCGGCACCGGGCGGCCATGGCCTCGATGCTGCCCATCGCGTTGCTGCGGTCCACGCGCTTTCCTCACCCTCCTGGACGCGCCCGGTACCGGGCGCCTTGTGATCCCAGTCACCACTGTCGTGCCGGATCCGGGTTCGGGGAAGCTGCTTACCCGGATGCCAGGTATCCGTCCGGTCTATATCCGCTGCACGGGGCGGACGTGCCGCACCGAGGTCCGAGACCGACACGTCGCCGCGCGGGCGTGAGCATCCATCGGGTGCATAGCTCGTATCCGCACATCCGTTATCTCCGTCCTACCCCCGCACCGCACAGTGACACATACCACATCCGGCGTACCTGCCGGCGTCGATCCAGGAGGAGAACGTCCATGGACCACATCGCGACGGGCGCCACGGCGCCTCCGGCGCCCAACCCGACTTCCCCGCCTCGCGCGGGCCGCCTCCCGGCGGTACTGCTGCTGGCCGGCAGCTGCATGCCTGTGCTCGGAGCGGTGCTGCTGGCCCCGGTCCTGCCCTCGATGACCCAGGCCTTCGCCGGCACCCCGGGCGTGGAGATCCTGGTGCCGGTGGTTCTCACCGTGCCGGCGCTGATGATCGCGCTGCTCGCCCCGGTCGCCGGGGTGGTCGCCGACCGCGTAGGCCGCAAATCCCTGCTGCTGGGGGCGATGGTGCTGTACTCCGTGTTCGGCACCATGCCGTTGTGGCTGGACTCGCTGGCAACGATCGTGGCGTCCCGGGTGGGGGTCGGGATCGCCGAGGCGGCCATCATGACCGTGTGCACCACGCTGATCACCGACTACTATTCCGGCCGGCAACGGGACAAGTACCTCGGGATGCAAGTGCTTGTCGCCTCGCTGTCGGCCACGGCGTTCTTCGCCCTCGGCGGCGCTCTGGGGTCCCAGGGCTGGCGGGTGCCGTTCTGGCTCTACATCGCGGCAGCCATCATCGCGGTGCCCATGGCCTTCGTGCTGTGGGAGCCGGCCAAGGACACCCGCAAGGCCGAAGCGGCTCCGGTGCCCTGGCGGCAAGTGGCCGCCCCGTCCCTGGTCACCCTCTTCGGGGGCATCGTCTTCTACGCCCTGATCGTCCAGCTGCCCTACGTCCTGACCGATCTCGGTGTCACGAGCGTGGGCGTCATCGGCGCCGGCACCGCGATCGCCTCGCTGGCCACCGCCGTCGGCGCCTTCTCCTTCCGTTTCACCGCCCAGTGCGGCCCCGCCAAGCTGCTGCCGGTGGCCTTCGGCCTGTCCGCGGTCGGGCTGGTCATCGTCTGGTCTGCCACCTCGGTGCCGATCGCCCTGGCCGGGGCCGTCGTCACCAGCGCCGGCACCGGCTTGCTGCTGCCCACCCTGCTGACCTGGGCGGTGTCCGGGCTGACCCTGGAGCAGCGCGGCCGCGGCACCGGCATCTGGACCGGGTCCCTCTACATCGGCCAGTTCGTCTCCCCTATCCTCCTGGGCATCGCGGCCTCCGCACTGGGCGGCCTCCCCATGGCTCTGGGCGTGCTCGGAATCCTCTCCGCCATCGCCGCAGTGGGAGCAGCCGTGGGACGGCCCCAGCGCCACGAGGTGGCAGCCGACTGATTCCCCACGCGGGATCAGCGTGCCGGCGGGCCGGGGCATCGGGTGGCAACGATGCCCCGGCCTGCGGTCACGTCATGACCATGCGGCGCCCGCCCACCAACAGTTCCCAGGGATACGAAGGCACCACTGGACGATGCGGATGCGCCCCTCATATGCCCTCCAGATGTAGGCGGCCCCTGTTCGGCAACAAGGACTTCGATCAAGGCCAAGGACCTAACGCATCAGCAGGTAGGGCACCCAAGGGTGGGGCTTTACATATGGCCCGGTTAGCGGCAGACCTTATTGCGGTAGGAGCTGCGATGCGGGTATCGATGTCCTTCGCGGCCGAAGCAATGAGGAAGAGCCAGAGGGTAGCAGTCCTGGTCGTTACGGTGCTGCGGTGCCGCGGAGAATGGAACGGGTTGCTGTTCGGCTGCTACCCCGCCAGCGTGTCCAGGGCGGCGTCGAGGTGGTCCAGCAGGAGGTCGGCGTGCTCGCGGGTGAAGACCAGCGGCGGGCGCATCTTCAGAACGTTGTCGTGGGGGCCGATGCGGCTGATCAGCACGCCGCGTGCGCGCATGTCCTCGACCAGGGCCTTCGTGAGGTCGGCTGCCGCCTTGTGGTCTCCGCCGGGTGCGGTGAACTCCAGGCCGAAGAACAAGCCGCGGCCTCTGGCGGCCCGCACGTGCGGATTGCCGTCGGCAATCGCGTGCAGGCGGCCTCCGATGTAGTCTCCGAGTTCCTGGGCCCGGGCCATGAGATATTCCTCCTCCATGACCTGCAGGACGGCCATCCCGGCCGCGGAGGAGACCGGGCTGCCGGCGAAGGTGTTGAAGTACATGTTGTGCCGGCCGAACTCGTCGAGCAGCTCCTCGGTGGTGACCACCGCGCCGACCGGATGGCCGTTGGCCATGGGCTTGCCCATGGTGACCAGGTCGGGGATGAGATCGAACATGCGGTGGCCCCACATGTGCGTGCCGGTGCGGCCGAACCCGGACTGCACCTCGTCGGCGATCACCAGGCCGCCGGCGGCCCGGATCCGGGCGGCGACTCCTTCGATGTAGCCGGCGGGGGGCTGCAGCAGCCCTTCGGTGGAGAACAGGGGGTCGAAGAGGAACGCCGAGACCCCGTGCCCGGCCTCCTGCAGGGAGGTGATGGCGGCGTCGACCTCGGCCAAGGCCTGCTCGAGCAGCTCCTGCTCGTCGGAGGCCCCGACGAGGTCGGGGATGTGCAGGGCCCGCACGTGGGCGCCGAGGGGTTCCCCGGTGGTGAGCCCGGTGGTCAGCTCCGCCAGGGTGATGGTGTTGCCGTGATAGCTGAAGTCGGTGACCAGCACACCGGTGTGCCCGGTGTGCTGGCGGGCGATGCGCAGCGCCAGCTCGTTGGCCTCCGAGCCGCTGTTGACGAAGAACACCCGCTCCAGATCGCCGTCGAAGGTGGCCAGCAGGGCCTCGGCGTACTCCACGACCCGGCTGTTGAGGTAGCGGGTGTGCAGGTTGATCGTGCGCAGCTGGTCGCTGACGGCGTCGGCGACCACCGGGTTGGCGTGGCCGACGTGGGGGACGTTGTTGTACCCGTCCAGGTAGGTCCTGCCCTGGGCGTCGGTCAGCCACACGCCGTTCCCGGAGACGAGTTCCAGCGGGGTGTCGTAGAACAGCGGGGAGTGCCGGCCCAGCGTCGCGAAGCGGCGGGAGAGCAGGTCGGGTGCGGGCTGGTGTCCCGCGGCGGTCGCTGGGGTGGTGGCCTCAGTGGTCATGGTTGTCCTTCGGCGACGATCTGTCAGGGGTTTGCGGAGTTGCCGTGGAGGGGTCAGCGCGCTGCGTGGGTGAGCAGGCCCTGGGTCAGGAGTTCGATCGCGGCGATCTGCTGCGGGGCGGTCTCCGGTCTGCTGGCCGCTCGGGCCCCACTGGCGCGGATGGCTCCGTTGAGCGCTGCCGCCAGGGCGTCCACGGCGACGTCCTGGCTCAGCTGCCCGTCGGCCTGCGCGGCTGCCAGATCGATCCTGATCAGCCCCTCGGCGGATTTCGACGTCACGCCCATGACGCCGGCGAGGACCGGGACGATGTCCGGGCCCATCAGACCGTAGAACCGGCCGGCGGGTGTGCTGGTGGCTTCCACCAAGGCCCGCCCCAGCGCGGTGACCCGGTCCACCAGGCCGTGAGCCTCCGCGCGCAGGACGCTGGCCCGGTCGTAGACCTGACCGGAGATGCGCAGGTACACCTCGCGGACGATCTGTTCCCGGCCCTCGGGGAAGTAGGCGTACACGGTGCGGCGGGAGAGTCCCGCGCGCCGGCTGAGCTCCTCCAGCGTGGTGCCGGAGTAGCCCTCTTCGCTGAGCAGCTCAGCGGCGGCATCGAGGATGTCCGTCCTGGCCCGGAGTTTATTGCGCTCCCGCAGTGTCAAGTGCTGCTCGTCCGAAGAACTCATGGACCGACCACCTTCCTGTCGTCTGTCGAAGGATCCCAGCCTCGCGCTGGGCGGAGGGAAGATCAACATCTTGTAAAAAGTATTGCACACAATGGGAAGAAATAGGACGCTGTGGGTACTTGCAGAACCTCATGTGCAGGATTTAGCGTGACCGTGACGCGGTTCACATCCGCCGGCCCTGCTCTCCGGAACACGAAGGACGCCACCATGGACACAGACACAGCAATTCACACCGCTCGAAGCGTCCTCCAGCGATACGACTTCGCCGAAGCCGCAGCGCTGGAACTGGTGAAGTACCGAGAGAACTACGTCTTCCGCCTCACCGAGCCCACCGGGACGAGCTACGCCGTGCGTCTGCATCGGGCCGGGTATCGGACCGATGCGGAGATCAGAACCGAGCTGGCCTATCTGCAGGCTTTGGGCGAGCGGGGTCTGCACGTTCCCGAGATCGTTCCCGCGGTGAGCGGTGAACTGGTGTGCCTGGTGGACGCCGAGGACGGTGAGACGTTCTACCTGGACGTGCAGAAGTGGCTGGAGAACTCTTCACCGCTCGGGGACGTGGCCGACGCCATCGCAGGAACCAGCGCGCTGGAGCCCGAGACATTCCGACAGCTGGGTGTGCTGACGGCAGAACTGCACCACCACACCATGACGATCGGGCGGACCCCGGGCTTCCGGCGCAGCGCCTGGGACGCCGAAGGACTGGCCGGGGCAGCACCGCTGTGGGGGAACCCACTGGCGGTGCAGGAGCTGAACCACGACCAGGCCGCCCTGCTGACCGGGGCCCTCAGCAAGCTCAAAGCCGAGCTGGAAGCCATCGGCACCACCCCGGAGGTCTACGGGGTCATCCACGCGGACCTGACACCGGAGAACGTCCTGGTCCAGGACGGGCGGCTGATCATGATCGACTTTGACGACTTCGGTGAAGGCTGGCACCTGTTCGACCTCGCCACCACCCTGTTCTTCTTCGTGCCGCACCCACGCTACGACGAGTACCGGCAGGCCCTGCTGCAGGGATACCGCTCCGCACGGCCTGTCCCTGACAGCTTCTTCGATGCGTGGGACGCCGTGCTTCTGGCCCGAGGGACAACCTATCTGGGGTGGGCCGCCGCCCGGCGAGGTGACGAGACAGCTGAGTTCGTCGTCGAACAGGTCCTCCCGGTGGTACTCGGGCTGGCTGCTCGCTACGCCCCGGCAGCCTCAGTACCGGCACCCGCCACGTCCTGACTCGGCGCAACCACCCCACGCCACACTGACAGCGGCCACAGGTCGTGATCCGCCCTGTGGCGATGACGCCGTGCCCGCGCCACCGACTCTGGCCCCGCCCCTGTCCTCGCCCCGGCTACGGCTACGGTCGCGGCCGACGGCGAGACCACGGATGCGCTGGACCTCACCGGAGGCCATCCGCAGCAGGACACCGTCAACCCCACACAAGGAGCCCGTGCCATGAGTCCGAGCAGGACATCGAGGCGAGTCCTCATCACCGGGGGTGCTTCCGGGGTCGGGTTGGCCGTGGCCACGGCGTTCCTCGAGGAGGGCGCCCGGGTCGGCATCATCAGCCGGACGGAACGCAGCATCGACCACGCGGTGGGCGGGCCGCTGGCCGACCACGCCGACCGCGTGCATACCGCGGTCGCCGATGTCGCCGACGAAGAGTCCGTTCAGGCCGCGGTCGAGGCGCTGGTTGCTGCCCTGGGGGGCATCGACACCGTGGTCGCCGCCGCCGGCACCGACGGGGAGATGGGCGCCGGCGTCGGCGACGTGACCTCCGACGGCTTCCGCCGTGTCCTGGAGGTCAACGTGCTCGGGGTGTTCCACACGGTCAAGCACGCACTGGTCTTCCTCAGCCGGGAAGAGCACGCGTCGGTGACCATCATCGGCTCCGACTCCGGGTTCGTCACCGCCCCAGGCATGCTGGCCTACAACGCCTCCAAGGGCGCTCTCGTCCAGCTGACCCGCGCCCTGTCCTGTGAGCTCTACGAAGACCACGGCATCAGGGTCAACAGTGTGTGCCCCTCCATCGTGGACACCCCCATGGCCCGCCGCGGACTGGGCGTCGAGTCCTTCCACGGCGCCCCTTACCCGGTCCAGTCAGCCCAGGACGTGGCCCACAGCGTCCTGTTCCTCTCCAGGGAGGACGCCAGGGCGCTCAACGGCGTGAACCTGCTGTCGGACTTCGGCTACTCCTCCCGTTCGTCGTTCCCCGCGTGAACGCCGGCACCGGCCCCCACAGCACCACCTTGTGCTCCACCTACTCCTGAGAGGCGCCGAGATGGCCAACCAGCTCCAGCAGCAACGCACCACCACCCACGACAACCTGTCGAGGAACTCCCTGGGCGTCTTCGGCGTCGTCTTCCTGGTCCTGGCAGCGGTGGCACCCCTGACCGGCATCATCGTCGTCACCGCCCTGGGCATCGCGCTGGGCAACGGTGGCGGAATGGTGGGCTCCTTCCTGATCGTCACCGTCGTCCTGCTCCTGTTCGCCGTGGGCTACGCCCAGATGTCGAAGGAACTCGTCAACGCCGGCGGGTTCTACGCCTTCGTGCTCAAAGGACTCGGCAGGCCACTGGCTCTCGTGGCAGCACTGATCGCCCTGATCGGCTACAACTTCTTCGTCGCCGGCGCGGTGGGCACGATCGGATTCTTCGCCCAGACCATCACCACCCAGCTCACCGGCATCGACCTCCACTGGTTCCTCTGGAGCGTGGTCGCCGTGGTGGCGGCCTTCCTGCTCAGCCGTCAGGGCATCGACTTCAGCGCCAAGGTCCTGGGGGTGGCGCTGGTCCTCGAGGTCTCGATCCTGCTGGTCTTCGACGTCGCCGTGCTCCTCCGTGACGGCTTCACCACCGAGGTCTTCGATCCGCAGATCGTCTTCTCCGGAGCAGTGGGCATCGGCCTGCTCTTCGCGGCCAACGCCTTCATCGGTGTCGAGGCGACCGGTCTGTTCAGCGAGGAGGCCCGCAACCCGATCCGCACCATCCCCCGGGCGACGTTCACCGCCATCGGCTTCATCGGCGCCTTCGCGGCCGTCAGCACCTGGGCGATCATCAGCGCTGTCGGCGCCACCACCGCGCAGACCACCGCGATCTCGCACCTGGAGGCCGGCGATCTCGTGTTCGCGCTCTCAGACCGGTACCTCGGGTCGACCTTGACCACTGTGATGATGCTGCTGCTCCTGGTGAGCCTCTTCGCCGCCCTGATGGCCCTGCACAACTCCGCGACCCGTTACATCTACTCCCTCAGCCGCGCCCGCATCCTGCCGCCCGGCCTCAGCCGCACCCGTGACAACGGCACCCCGCAGCGGGCCTCCGTGGCTCAGTTCACCGTCGGAGTGGGCATCGCGGCCCTGTTCGCGATCTTCGGCCTGGAACCGCTGACCTCGCTCGTCCCGAGCATGACCGGCTTCGGCACCCTGGGGATCCTCGTGCTCCAGGTGCTGGCCGCCCTCGCCGTCGTGGTCCACTTCCGCCGTGCCCGCGACCCCCGGCTCGGCCGCACCCTCATCGCCCCCGGTCTGGGATTCCTGGGCCTGGTCGGCATCGTGACCCTGGCGTTCATCAACTTCCCCGTCCTCGCCGGATCCGACGCCCTCGTCATCACCTTGCTGCCCTGGCTGCTGCTCGTGGCGCTCGTGGGAGGCCTCGGCTACGCGGCCCACCTCCGGGCGAACCGCCCGGAGGTCTATGAGGCCCTCAACGAGGACCTCGAGCGGGTCGAGGTGGGGCGAGACCGAACCTGAAGAACGGCAGGCAGCGTGAGAATCCACAGGCCGGGGTGCTGTGAGAGGCGGGCATGTCAGCTCACGGACCCCCGCTGATGAGCTGACTGACCAACCCGCGCCCTCACAGGCATGCACTGGTCAGCACCTTGGGAATCCATGCGCTCTCCAGTGCACGGTGCCGGTTCACGCCGGACTGTCGAGCGACCTGTCGGGCAGTGCACGGCAGGCCACAAGTCTCATGGGCCACGAGATCAACAGCGGCTCCATCTCCTTGTACGCGGATCGTCAACGGCTGTGCGTGCTTCGGCAAACGCCTACCGAAATCGCACTCCTAAGGTGACCAACAACACAGCAAAAGGAACGGAACATCATGAACGCACAGCCTGCCGATCTGATCCTGATCAACGGCGTCATCGACACGTTGACGGCCGAGACGCCGCGCACCTCGGCCATCGCGGTCCGGGACGGGAAGGTCATGGCACTCGGCGTCGACACCACGTCATTGCGCGGGGCGGAGACCACCGTGGTCGATCTGGCGGGCGCGTATGTGATGCCGGGACTGATGGACGTCCACAACCACCACCTGCTGGCCGGGCAGATGGATCTCTTCGAGCTGGACGCACCTCCGACCCTGAGCCTGGAGGAACTGCTGGAAGCGGTAGCCGCCCACGCCGCCGGCCTGGGCGCGGAGGAGTGGGTGATCGGCGGCAGCTGGGGGTCAGGCCTCCTGGGACAGCTCAACACCTTCGAGGCGCGCGCCCAACTGGATGCAGCCACGGGGGGCCGGCCGGCGCTGCTCAAGGACGACAGCAAGCACAACCGTTGGGCCAACACGCGCGCCCTGGAACTGGCAGGCATCCAGGACGGCACCCCGGACCCCGAAGGCGGGCAGATCCTTCGCGACGGAACCGGGCAGGCCACCGGCGTGCTGCTGGAAGCCGGTGGGGTGCTGGTGGAGCAGGCCCTGGCCCGACTGCGGCCAACGCCCACGGAAGACCTGGCTCGCGCCGCCGCCCGCGGAATCGAGATCCTGCACTCCTACGGCATCACCGCCTTCCAGGACGCGGCCGCCTCCTTGCAGCTGATGCAGGCGTTGAAGACGCTGGACGACGCCGAGCAGCTGCACGCATGGGTGGTCACCTCCATGCAGGCCAACGACTTCATCTTCGGCACCACCCCGCTGGGGGAAGGCATCATCGCCCACCGCGATCGAACACGCAGCACCCATCACCGCCCGGACTTCATCAAAATCTTCCTGGACGGCGTGCCGCCCGCCGGCACCGGCGCCTTTCTGGAGCCGTACCTGCCCGAGTCCGGCTTTCCCGCCTGCCACTGCGGCACCACCACCATGGACCCGGGCGAGCTGGAGGGCTGGCTGTTGCGGACCGCGGAACGCGGAATCTCCGCCAAGATCCACTGCACCGGCGATGCGTCCGTGCGCATGGTCCTCGACACCGTGGAAAAAATCCGTGCGGCCGGGCACATCGAGCCGAAATACCACATCGCCCATGGTCAGTTCGTCCACCCCGACGACATCACACGGTTCGCCGAACTGGACGTCACCGCCGACATCTCCCCGGCCCTGTGGTTCCCCGGTGTGATCTCCGAAGCCATCGCCACCGTGCTGCCCGCCGAGCGCGCCTCGAAGATGCAGCCCAACCGAGCGCTGTTGGATGCCGGTGCCCGCATCGCGGGAGGCTCCGACTGGCCCGTGAGCGTCTCCCCGAACGCATGGGAGGCCATCTACGGACTGGTCACCCGGCAGGATCCCACAGGCCAGTTCCCCGGTGCCCTCTGGCCGGAGCAGGCCATCACCCTGGAAGAGGCCATCCGCGTCTACACCACCACGTGCGCCGAAGCCATGGGCCTCGACGACATCACCGGGTCCCTCGCCGTGGGCAAGTCCGCCGACTTCGTGGTGCTCAGCGACAACCCGCACGAGATCGACATCGACCGCCTTCCCTTCATCACCGCGCACCAGACATGGTTCGCCGGGACAAAGGTCTACGACTCGGCCCACGCCCACACATTGGACACCGCCAGGTCCTAGGCCTCAACAGTGGGGTTCGGCCTCAGCGTGAGACAGACCACGGCACCGCCCTGCCTGCACCACCCGGCCGGGACCTCGCCCCCTGCTTCCCCTTTCGACGTATCAGCCTTCATCACGCCCACCAGGGAGATCCCATGACCACTGCTCTGCGCAGGCCTGAAGCCCCGGCCGGATCCGACCGAGGAACCTACACCTACATCTCCGTCTACAGCGCTGTTCTCTATACGGTGCTGCTCACCGCTCCCGTCGTCGCGGGAAAACTGGCCGAGCAGTTCGCCCTCACTCCCGTACAGGTCGGTGCGCTCTTCTCGGCCGAGCTGGGAGCCTTCAGCCTGGCCACCATCCCGGCCTACCTGTGGCTGCGGCGCCTGAATCTGCGCACGGCCACCTACCTGTTCACCGCGGTCGTCGTCCTGGGCAATCTGATCTCAGGGTTCCTCGACGACTTCGGCTGGCTGGTGGCGGCCCGGGTCGTGACCTCACTGGCAGCCGGATCGATCACCGTCATCCTCCTGACCCTGAGCGGAAGAACCAGCAACCCCAGCCGCGCCTTCGGTCTGTTCGTCGTCTTCCAACTGGCCATGGGCGCTCTCATCCTGGCCGTCTTCCCCGCCCTGTACGCCGGCACCGGAGTAGCCGCCATCTACTGGACCCTCGCAGGACTGGCCGCAGTATGTGTTGTGGTGGTGCCCCGAATCGATGGGGAAGCGCTGCGCGAGCCCGCCGCTTCCCTCGCCACCTCCGGAGCACGACCGCCGCTGGCGCAGTACATCACAGGCCTGGCGGCGGTCCTGCTGTTCTACGTCGCCCTGAGCGGCGTGTGGTCCTTCATGGCGCAGATCTCCGCCGACGCCGGGATCGGCCTGTCGGCCACCAGCCTCGTTCTTTCCGTGGCCACCGTGGCCGGCATCGCTTCCGCCCTACTGGCCACCATTCTCGGTGACACACCGCGCCGGCGCATGTACCTGCGTCTCGGCTACATCGGCATGGCCCTGAGCGTTGCCCTGCTCTTCGGCACGCCTGGACTACTGCGGTTCGCGGTGGCAGCGGTGGTCTTCAAGTTCGCCTGGACCCTGATCCTGCCCTACCTGCTCTCCACGCTCAGCGACGTCGGCGGCAGCCAGGTCATGAACACCACCAACTTGATGATCGGCACCGGCTTCGCCGTCGGCCCGATCGTCAGCGGCACCCTGGCCGAGACCATGGGATTCGGCGCAATGCTCGCCTTCTCCCTGGTGGCCGTCATGGCTTCGTTGCTGTGCGTGCTGGTGGTACAGCGCAAAACCACACCCTGAAGAACCCACCTCCCGCACCGGTCGGTGCTGCCACACCGAAAGGCGGCCGGCGGGGTGCCAATCCGTGCGGGAGACGGTGGAAGGGCAACTGAATCACCGGGGACATCTGGCGCGTCGAGCACCCCACGCTTCACACATGGCCCGGACAGCGGCCATCGAGGCGACTCGACGTCACCCATCAGTGCGGCAGTCCAGGTTGGTCTGGTCCGGGGAAACGGAAAGCTCCTCGTCCACCCGGGTGGATGGACGAGGAGCTTCCGGTGGAAGCAGCAGCGGAACCACAGCGCACACGGGGCCTCCGCCGGTGACCTGTGTTTTCCTCCCGGCGCAGGCCTGTCATCGGGTCATGGCTGACAGCTCGAGTCCTTGGTCCGATACGTGGTGCACGATCTCAGTGACCTTTTCGCCTGGTGGCTCTCGACGGTGATGGAAGCGGTGACCCGTTCCGGTGATGGTGGGAAGAACCATGGTGTTACAGCCGTTTGCCGGCGGTGAGGGAGGCGGTCATGAACTCGGCGACGACCTGTTGGGAGATGGCCACGTCGAGGACGAAGACGCCCTCGTCGTGGGTGTCCAGCCAGTGCTGCAGGTGCTGGAGGTCGGCCAGGGTGGTGGCCTTGGTCCCGGCTGCGCCCATCGTCTGGGCCAGGGCGGCGAAGTCGACCTCGTCGATGAGCATCGCGGTGGGGTCCAGGCCTTTGGCGGCGTACTGGTGCAGCTCGGCGCCGTAGGCGGAGTCGTTGAGCACCACGATCACCCCGCGGGTGGTGGCGCGCAGGAAGGTCTCGAGGTCGGCCAGGCCCATCAGCCCGCCGCCGTCGCCGGTGACGAACACGGTGGTGCGTTCGGGGCGGGCGATCGAGACCCCGGCGGCGGCGCCGAAGCCCAGGCCGATGGACTGGAAGGCGGTGCCGACCAGGACCATGGCCTGGGGGTCCGGGACGGTGAGGTACATCGGGGCCCAGCCGATGAAGTGTCCCCCGTCCATCACCACCGAGCGCTGCTTCGGGAGGATGTCCTCCAGGGCGGCGACC